>NZ_JBMAXV010000004.1:0-262444 GCF_048589245.1 Klebsiella sp. 10982 | reverse complement strand
ATTTATGTGGTGGGTTAAAAAATGAACTTTTACACGCCGGTTGAGCTACGTCAGATGGTCTCCTTTCCCTTTTTTGCCGACCTGGTGCAGTGCGGGTTTCCCAGTCCGGCTCAGGACTATGTCGAGAAGCGAATCGACCTCAACGAACTGCTGGTGCAGCATCCCAGTGCGACCTATTTTGTCAAAGCCGCCGGCGACAGCATGATCGATGCCGGCATTGACGAAGGCGATCTGCTGGTGGTGGACAGCGCACGCAAAGCGGAGCATGGCGATATCGTGATTGCCGCCGTCGGCGGCGAGTTTACGGTAAAAAAGCTGCAACTTCTGCCGCGGGTGCAGCTTAACCCGATGAACCCGGCCTATTCGCCTATCGTGGTCGGCCGCGAGGAGACGCTCGATATTTTCGGCGTCGTGACCTACATCATCAAGGCGGCGGGCTGATCATGTTCGCGCATTGTGATGTGAACGCCTTCTATGCGAGCTGCCAGACCGCCTTCCGGCCAGACCTGAAGGGGCGGCCGGTGGTGGTGCTGTCGAACAACGACGGCTGTGTGATCGCCCGCTCGCCAGAGGCGAAGCCGTTTGTGAAAATGGGCGAACCCTACTTTAAGCAGAAGGCGGCGTTTCTTCGCCACGGCGTCGTGGCGTTCAGCAGTAACTATGAACTGTATGCCGACATGTCCAGCCGGGTGATGGCCACCCTGGAAGAGCTGGCTCCGCGCTGCGAAATTTACAGTATCGATGAGGCCTTTTGCGATGTCAGCGGCGTGCGCCATTGCAGAGATCTGACCGACTTTGGCCGGGAAATCCGCGCCACGGTGCTACAGCGCACCCATCTGACGCTGGGCGTCGGGATCGCGCCGACCAAAACCCTGGCGAAGCTGGCCAACCACGCGGCGAAGCAGTGGCAGCGGCAGACGGGCGGGGTGGTGGACTTATCCTGCCCGCAGCGCCAACGGAAGCTGATGGCGCTGCTGCCGGTGAGTGAAGTCTGGGGTATCGGGCGGCGGATCGGCAAAAAGCTCGAAGCGATGGGGATCGGTACAGTACTCCAGCTGGCGGAGAGCGATATCCGCTTTATCCGCAAGCATTTCACGGTAGTCCTCGAGCGAACGGTACGGGAACTGCGCGGCGAGCCTTGCCTGGCGCTGGAGGAGTTTGCCCCCGCTAAGCAGGAAATTATCTGCAGCCGCTCGTTCGGGGATCGCATTACGGCCTATGAGGATATGCGCCAGGCGATTTGCAGCTATGCCGCGCGGGCGGCAGAAAAGCTGCGCGGCGAACATCAGTACTGCCGGTTTGTTTCCGCCTTTGTCAAAACCAGTCCCTTTGCCCTGAATGAACCCTATTACGGCAACAGCGCCTCGCTAAAGCTGCTGACGCCGACGCAGGACTCCCGGGATATTATTGCCGCGGCGACGAGCTGTCTGGATGCTATCTGGAAAGCGGGGCATCGCTATCAGAAGGCCGGCGTGATGCTCGGTGATTTCTACAGCCAGGGCGTCGCCCAGCTGAATCTGTTCGACGAGCTTGCTCCACGTCAGAACAGCGCCAGGCTGATGCAGGTTCTCGACCAGCTGAATGCGAAAAATGGCAAGGGCGCGCTTTATTTTGCCGGCCAGGGGATCCAGCAGCAGTGGCAGATGAAGCGGGAGATGCTATCGCCGCGCTACACCACGCGATACGGGGACCTGCTCCGCGTCAGATAACGCGCGCTATCCCCGTACCGCGGCCGGAAACACTGCCGCCAGCCAGTCAATAAAGACGCGGAGCCGGGGCGGCACGTGCCGGTGCCGGGCATAGATGACGTGAAAGGGATAGGGGGCCGGGCGCCAGGCGCTGAGGATCTCCACCAGTTCACCACTCGCCAGCGCCGGTTTCAGCGAATAGGTAAACGTCTGCACAATGCCTAAGCCCGCCTCGCCAGCGGCAATATGCGCGTTGCTCTCATTGATGCCGAGATGGGGCTCTGTCTTCAGCTCGGTGCTGACGCCGTGACGCGTAAAGCGAAACGGAAACGCTCTGCCGCTGGCCGGCGACAGATAGCTGATGAGCCGGTGGCCATGATGGAGTTCATCCGGCGAGGCGGGGGTGCCGTAGCGTTGAAGATAGCCAGGAGTGGCGCAGGTGACCAGCGTCGCCTCGCCGATTTTACGGGCGATCAGCGTCGAGTCTTCCATCGGACCGCCGCGGATGGCGCAGTCAATATTACCGCTGATGAGGTCCGCAGGTTTATCGGCCACCTGCAAATCGATACGGATATCCGGCCAGGAGGTCATAAAGTCCGCCAGTAGCGGGATCAGCACATCGCACGCGGTCGACCCGCCGATAGCGATCCGTAGATGGCCCTTCGGCTTATTGTGGGTGGTATTGAAAGACGCGTCGATCTCTTCCAGGTCTTCCAGCAGGCAGCGGGCTTTTTCATAGTACTCCCGTCCTTCCGGCGTCACGGTAATACGCCGGGTGGTACGCTGCAGGAGGGAAACCCCCAGGTGCGCTTCCAGTTGCTGGATGGTTTTGCTGAGCGTGGCGTTGGGCATATCCAGCGAGTCCGCGGCGCGGGTAAAGCTGCCGGCTTCGACAACGCGGGTGAAGGCTTTGAGGGCTGAAAACCGATCCATTATTCGCTGTATCCTGGTTAGCGGGCGTCCATTATCCACGGAGGGGAAAAGTGTTTTTCAGATTAGGCCATTTTTCCGCCTCACTGAGGCGATTAGAGTGCTTTCCATACCCGGCGGGGCGCTTTCGCGAACCTGGCCTGTTTATACTCTAACCAAGGAAATGCACCATGAGCAAAAAACTTGCGGATAAAGTGGCGTTAGTGACTGGCGGCAGCACCGGTATTGGCCTGGCGTCGGCGAAAGCGCTGGCGGAGCAGGGCGCGAAGGTGTATATCACCGGCCGCCGTCAGGACGCACTGGATGCGGCGGTCAGTTTTATCGGGCCCGCCGCCCGGGGGATCCGCGCCGATGCCAGCGTGTTAAGCGACCTTGACGCGGTATTTGCGACCATTGCCGAAGAGTCCGGCCGGCTGGATGTGTTGTTTGCCAATGCTGGCGGCGGGGATATGCTGCCGCTCAGCGCCGTTACCGAAGCGCACGTCGACCGAATTTTCGCCACTAACGTACGCGGGGTGGTGTTCACCGTTCAGAAAGCGCTGCCGCTGCTCACCGACGGCGCCTCGGTGATTTTGACCGGCTCTACGGCGGCGGTCAAAGGGACGGCTAACTTCAGCATCTATAGCGCCAGTAAAGCCGCGGTACGCAGCCTGGCGCGCTCCTGGGCGCTGGAGGTTAACGATCGCGGGATCCGCATCAATGTGGTTAGCCCAGGGCCGGTGCGTACTCCGGGTCTGGGAGGACTGGTGGCGGAGGCGGATCGTCAGGGCTTGTTCGACGCCCTGGCCGCGGACGTACCGCTCGGGCGGCTGGGCGAGCCGGAGGAGATTGGCAGGACGGTGGTGTTTTTAGCGTCTGACGAGTCGAGCTTTATTAACGCCGCAGAGATCTATGTCGATGGCGGACTGGCGCAAATCTGAGTGCAGTCTGTCGCGGCAAGGGTCTCAGCCTGGACGGCTGGTCAACGACCAGCGCGGTGTTATTGTCGTGAGTCACCTTAAGCACCTCGGCTGATGGACTGCGCCGGGGGGCTGATTGTCAGTTTCAGTGGCGTGGTTGCGGCGCTGAGTGGACCTATAGAGTCTTGATCTCAAATATGATTAGATAGCTTTCACGTAAAACCAGTAAGTAGCGGCCATGAATCTCAGGGAAAATATTATTAATGAATTTGGCAAGTTGTCGCCCGAGCTGCAACGCGCCGCCGAGTTCTCACTGCAAAATGCCAGCCAGCTGGTGGTGCTATCGATGCGTGCCTTCGCGGCGGAAGCTGGGGTAAAACCGGCGACGCTGCTGCGTTTGGCGCAACGGCTGGGCTACCGCGGCTGGAGCGAGCTGAAAAGCGATTTTATTGACGATCTGGGTTTGCGCGATGATACATACGTATCAAAAGCGGAAAAACTGATGGCCCGCGGGACGCAAACACAGCTGTATCAAGAGGTCTTTCAGGCACATCAGGCGAATCTGGCCTTTACGCAAAATGAAAATACGCAGGAGATGGAGCAGGCAGTGACCTTGCTCGATAGCGCGGAGAATGTCTATATCTGCGGATTCCGCGCCAGCTTTCCGATCGCGTGGTCGCTGTTTTATGTCTATCGTCTGTTCAACCGGCAGGTATCGTTAATCGATGGCCTGGCCAGCAATATCGAAGTGTTCACCCGTGAGCTGACCGCCCGGGATTGTGTTTTACTGACCAGTTTTGCGCCTTATTCACGCGAATCACTGGATGTTTTACAGGCAGCCCGACAGGCAGGGGCGAAGATCCTCGCCATTACCGACTCGCCGGTGTCCCCCTTAGCGCAGGCGGCAGACTGCACGCTGCTGTTCTCTATCGATAGCCCGTCGTTTTTCCCTTCCGTGGTCTCCGGTATGGGGCTGGCAGAATGCTTGCTGGCGATGCTGGTGGTGCGCCACGGCCGCGATGCGGTGAGTAAAATTGAAAATGCCGAACGCTACCTTATCGAGTCCGGCGCCTACGTGTCCCCCGGTAAATCCTGATAAATGATTCAAATGTATCTGATATAAGAATAATGGATGCATTTATATCTTTATTTCGTTGACGTGATCCAAATGGATCCTGCAAGATACGCTCAATTAATGTCGCGGATTCAGGAGCCGAACCCAGTATGAGTCATGTCATTCACCGCAGCCTGCGTAGCACGCCGATGGTCGCCTCACGCGCGCAAGGGGCCTATATCTTTGATGCCCAGGGCAAACCGTATCTCGATGCCTGCGGCGGGGCCGCCGTTTCCTGCCTCGGGCACGCGCATCCTGATGTGCTGGCGGCGATGCACCGCCAGATCGATCAGCTGGCCTATGCGCACACCAGCTTTTTTACCAGCGATGTCGTAGAGCAGCTGGCCGACCATCTCACGCGCACAGCGCCTGGCGAGCTGAACTACGCCTACTTTGTCTCAGGCGGGTCCGAGGCAATAGAGACGGCGCTGAAGATGGCGCGGCAGTACGTTGTGGAGATCGGCCAGCCATCGCGCACCCGCTTTATCGCCCGTAAACAGAGCTATCACGGCAATACGCTGGGCGCGCTGGCGGTGGGCGGTAACGAATGGCGCCGTCGTCAGTTTGCCCCCTTATTAATGGATGTCATCCGCGTCTCAGCCTGCAACGAGTACCGCGATCGCCGGGCTGACGAGACCCAACAACAATATACCGAGCGTCTGCTTAATGAGCTGGAGCAAGCCATCCTTGAGGCCGGCCCGGAAACGATTATCGGTTTCTGTGCGGAAACCGTCGTCGGGGCGACGACGGGAGCCACGCCGCCGACGCCGGGGTATCTGAAAGGCGTGCGCCGCCTGTGCGACAAATACGGCATCCTGTATATCGCCGATGAGGTGATGTGCGGTATGGGGCGGACCGGGACGCTGCATGCGTTTGAACAAGACGACGTAGTGCCCGATTTAGTGGCCATCGCCAAGGGACTCGGTGGAGGCTATCAGCCGATTGGCGCGGTACTGGCGAGTGAGACTATTGTCGCCGCGCTGAAGGCAGGCAGCGGGTTGTTCCAGCATGGTCACACTTACATTTGTCATGCTACCGCCGCGTCGGCAGCCCTGGCGGTGCAGCAGGTGATTGCGCGCGATAATTTGCTGGATGCCGTCAAACAGCAGGGCGCCTATCTGCAGAAGGCCCTGCGCGAGGTGCTGGGTGAGTTACCGCATGTCGGCGATACACGCGGACGCGGCCTGTTTGCCGGCGTCGAGCTGGTGCGCGATAAAGACGACAAAACGCCGTTCGATCCTGACCTGAAGCTGCATGCGGCGATCAAAGCACACTGTATGGCGCGTGGACTGATGGTCTATCCCATGGGCGGCACGATCGATGGTCAGTATGGCGATCACATCCTGATCGCACCGCCGTTTATCATCACCCCGGCGCAGATCGACTTTGTGGTCGATACCCTGGAGAGCGTGATCCGCGAAGAGACAGGGAAATTATGATCAATCGTTTACCGCCCCTGGCGGAACAAGAATGGGACGACCAGCAACGTCAGTTAGCGGAAGAGATTATCAATGGGCCGCGCGGCGCCTTGCTGCCGCCTTTTGAACCGCTGCTGCGTAGCCCTGAGCTGATGGCGCATGCCCAGCGCATGGGGGAGTACCTGCGTTATCGCAGCGCGCTGGGCCAGCGTCTTTCTGAACTGGTGATTTTGCTGACCGCACGGCACTGGTCACAGCCGGTTGAGTGGGCGATCCATGCGCCAATCGCACGTGAGAAAGGCATTTCTGCCGCGGCGGTGCGGGCGATTAAGCAACAGCGCCCGCCAGACGATCTCCGGCCCGATGAGCAGGTGATCTATGACTTTTGTCAGCAACTGCATCAACAGCAAAAGGTCAGGGATGATACCTGGCAGCAGGCCATTGCGTTATGGGGCGAAAAGGGGGTCGTGGATCTGATTGGGATAAACGGTTATTACAGTTTTCTCTCGATGGTGATGAACTGCGCCCAGACGCCAGCACCGGATACCTCTGACTCGCTGTTTTCTGAATAAGTTATCGTTTTAATTCGGGCGCATAATCCTGCGCCCGGCATATCCGCGCTTATTATTGGTTTTTCCGGCGATATATTTCGCAGGTTGACGTTCGTTGTAGGCTATTTCACTGACGCTGAGGGTAATTATGACTGGATTATTGAATAAATTAAAACTCACACTGGCATTGGTTATCTGTTCAGCCAGTTTTGCTACCGCCGCCCAGGATAAAATAACGGTAGGTGTCGATACTGCCTTTGTTCCATTTGAATTTAAACAAGGCGATAAATATGTCGGGTTTGATATCGATTTGTGGGACGCCATCGCGAAGAAAATGCATATCAGCTACGAATTAAGGCCGATGGATTTCGGCGGCCTGATCCCCGGTCTGCAGTCGCGTAATCTGGATGTGGCGATGGCGGGAATAACCATTACCGATGCGCGTAAACAGGTCGTGGATTTCAGTGACGGGTATGATAATGCCGATCTGTTAATGGCCGTGAAAAGTACTGACAATACTATTGTTAAATTCAGTGATTTGACCGGGAAAAAAGTCGGCCTTAAGCAGGGGACGGCGGCGGCCAGCTTTATGAAAAGCAAATATAAAGCGAATTATATCGAGTTCCCGAACATCGATAACGCCTATCTTGACCTGCAGGCCGGTAATCTCGATGCCGTCGTTCACGATTCGCCAAATGTCCTTTACTACGTGAAGACGGCGGGTAATGGCAAGGTCAAATCCACCGGTGAGACGGACAGCATTCTGCCACAGCAGTATGGCTTTGCGATGCAGAAAAACAGTAGTCTGACGCCAAAAGTAAACCAGGCGCTGCAGGCCCTGCGTGCCGATGGCACCTACGATAAGATTTACGTTAAATGGTTTGCTAAGCAGCCGAAATAACCCTGCCAGGTCGGCGCGATCCGACCTCATATTTTCTTGACGGGTACAATGATGAATTTTGACAGTCGCTATATTTGGGAAGCATTACCGCTGCTGATGCAAGGCTTGCAGCTGACGCTGATTATTTCGTTAACAGGGTTGTTGGGCGGGTTAATTATTGGTTTGCTGGCGGGGACCTGCCGCGCATTAGGCGGTAAAATAGCCAAAACGGTGTCGCTGGTGTTTGTCGAATTAATCCGCGGAACGCCTATTATGGTGCAGGTGATGTTTATCTATTTCGCCCTTCCGATGGTATTGCCGGTGCGTATTGACCCGGTCCCCGCCGCCATTATCACTATTGTCATTAATTCCGGCGCTTATATTGCCGAGATCACCCGGGGCGCGATTCTGTCAATCAATAAAGGATTTAAAGAAGCCAGCCTGGCGATGGGACTATCGCCGCGCAGTACATTATGGCATGTCATTATGCCGCTGGCTTTTCGGCGAATGATCCCGGCGTTAGGCAATCAGTGGATTATCAGTATAAAAGATACCTCGCTGTTTATTGTCATTGGCGTGGCGGAATTAACCCGCCAGGGACAAGAGATTATTGCCGGTAACTTTCGTGCGCTGGAGGTGTGGACCGCGGTGGCGATGATTTATCTGTTGTTGACATTGTGTCTGAGCTTCCTGCTGAAACAACTTGAGAAAAGGATCCATATTTTATGAGCATGGTTGAATTTAGCGCGGTGGCGAAAAACTTCGGCGCCACTCAGGTACTGCACGATATCAATTTAAAGATTGAAGCGGGCGAGGTGGTGGTGATCATTGGCCCCTCCGGCTCGGGAAAATCGACCCTGCTGCGCTGCATTAATAAGCTGGAGGAGATCTCCTCGGGCACGCTGCTGGTGGCGGGCATGCATATTACGGATCCGCACGCCAATGAGTGTGATATTCGCCGCGAAGCCGGTATGGTGTTTCAACAGTTTCATTTGTTCCCGCATCTGACCGCCCTGGAGAATGTCATGTTCGGTCCGGTTCGCGTACGTAAGCAGAGCAAGGCCGCGGCGCGGGAGCAGGCGCTGGCATTGCTGGACCGCGTGGGTCTGCGTGAACGCGCTAACCACTATCCGGCGCAACTCTCTGGCGGTCAGCAGCAGCGGGTGGCGATTGCTCGCGCCCTGGCGGTGAAACCCAAAATGATGTTATTTGATGAGCCAACCTCCGCCCTCGATCCCGAACTGCGGCATGAAGTGTTAAAGGTTATGCGCTCGCTGGCCGAAGAGGGCATGACAATGGTGATTGTGACGCATGAGATTGGCTTTGCCAGAGAGGTCGCTTCCCGGTTGATCTTTATCGATGGCGGCACCATTGCCGAAGATGGTTCACCTGAGGTGCTGCTCACAGCCAGCAGCAATCCGCGTCTGCAAGAGTTTTTACAACACGTATCCTGAACATAAGTGAATGATGACAATATGAAAACGATCGCAATCCGTGGTTCCGCCTGTGCGGTAGGTCAGCAGCTTGGCGCGTTTGGTCGTGAGGCCTGGCATACTAAAATCAGGCAAACAGCGCTGTGGCAAACCGTCACCGCCATGAAAACGGCGGAACAGACCCAGCGTATGCGCGCAGCCGTGCAGGCTCAGTTCCCGCTGATCTGGCAGGAGCTGGAGGGCATGGCGGAGGGGCTGCAGGCGCCAGTGGAGGAGGTGTTTGCCTGGAACTGTCGCGGCGATCTGGTACGTTCGACGTCGGATGGCTGCACCACCCTGGCGGGGAGAAGCGCTGAGGGGGAGTTAATTATTGCGCACAACGAAGACGGCTTCCCGCAGCTGCGCGGTGACTGCGCCATCGTCCATGTGACGCCGGATGCGGGCCTCGCCTTCACCAGCTTCGCCTATCCCGGCTCCCTGTGCGGGCACACCTTCGCGGTGAATGAGAAGGGGATAGTTAATACGGTCAACAACATTCGTGCCGTGCATCGTCCGGAGGGGATGCCGCGCCAGATACTGGCCCGCGCATCGCTGAATGCCACCACCTTAGATGAGGCCATTAGCCTGCTGACCGCCTCACCGCGCGCGGGCGCGTTTCACCACACGCTGGGTCAAATGGGCGATAGCCGTCTGTTTAGCGTGGAAGCTACTGGCTCCGGCAGCTCAGTGCGCGAGCTGACCGCCACCTTTGGGCATGCAAACCATCTGATCCATCCTCAGCTTGAGGGCATGGAACAGATCGTGACCGGGAGCTCCGGCTCACGCCAGCAGCGCCTGGACGCGTGGCTGGCGTCGAACCCGTCGCTGGATGGGGCAGCAGCGAAAGCGATGCTCTCCGACCAGCATGATCCGCTGTTACCGATTTACCGGCTATCTCCCGACGATCCGGACGAGGAAAATACGCTGGCGACGGCCATTTTTACCCTGAGTGCGACCCAGGTCGCGTGGCAGGTCTTCACCCTGGATCGGGAAAACGCGGTTTTACAGGGCAGCCTTTAGCGGGTTGAGGGCGCTTTCAGCAGGGCGATCAGCAGCGTACTGCCCACCATGATCCCCGCCGCCAGCCACACCATGCCTGACAAGCCCGCGGTGGCGATCAGCTGGCCGCCGACAAGCGCCCCGGTGCCGATGGCGGCATTAAAAATAGCCACATAGATGGCGGACGCCGGCTGGGCGACCGCGCCTGCGCTGCGCAGCAGCCAGGTCTGTAAGCCGACGAATACAATCGCGATACCGGCGCCCCACAGGGCTAACAGCAGCCCGCTAAAACAGAAAGGCAGGGGGGCAAGCCGTCCGGTGCCGAGGAGCGCCAGCGCGCCCCCGCTCAGCAGCAGTGAAGCAAAAACTAGTCCCTTCAGATGACGATCGATAAGCTTACCGGCGATAACGTTACCCACCAGCCCGGAGAGCCCTGATAACAGCAGCAGGCCGGAGAGGGCGGTCGCCGGTACTCCCTGCAGTGTTATCAGCAGCGGTTCAACGTAGGTGAAGGCGGCAAAGTGAGCGGTAATGATGCAGGCCGTGGCACCATACAGGCCACAGAGCAGCGGATTGCGGAAGATATCGCGATAAACACGTAGCCTGACGGGTGTGGGCGCGGCCAGCGCGGGCAGCGTCGAGCACAGCACTACCGCTGCGGCCAGTGACAACAGGGCCACCGCCAAAAACGCGTGTCGCCAGCCCGCCAGAGTGGCGATAAAGCTTGCCAGCGGCACCCCCACCACGCTGGCCGCCGACACGCCACCAAAAATGATTGCCGTAGCCAACCCCAGCCGGTGCGGCGGCGCCAGCTGCGCGGCGACGATGCCAATTAAGGCCCAGAAGGCGCCATGCGCCAGGGCGCCAATCATGCGGGCGCTCATCAGGGCGAACATGGAATAAGACCGGGTCGCCGCGAGGCAGGAAAGCGCCAGGGTCAGCATGAGCCCGACCAGCAGCGCCTTGCGTGAAATACGCGCCGGCATCGCGCCGGAAAGCAGGGCCGCCAGGGCGCCCACCCAGCCGTAGGCGGTGACGGCAAGCCCCATCCCGGATTCCGTCTGGTGAAAATCCGCCGCCAGGGCGCTAAGCATGCCCACTGGCGCCAGTTCGCTGGTGACGATCGAAAAGGCGCAGATCCCGAGCGCAATGACGGCTATCCAGACGCGCGCCGGGGTTGGGTTAAGGGGTAAAGCAATCTCTTTCATATCAGGCGTATCCTAAGAAGAGGGAAGTCGCGCATGGTGCACGGACGTTCAGGTGAGGAGAGCACAGGCGATCGGATGGCCTGTTTGTCTCCGCGAGTGGCGTGCAGTATCATCCCTGCAAAATTGATAAAAAAGAGCAGAAAACGGAGATCCGTTTTCCATAAACGGAAAAGAGATGACAGCAGAATTTCATTGGGACGATGCGCGCATCTTCCTCGCCATCGCCCGGGCGGGAACGCTGAGCGGCGCTGCCGACAAGATGAACATGGGGATTGCCACCGTGTCCCGCAGGCTGGATCGGCTGGAGCAGTCGCTGAAGGTCCCGCTTTTCAGCCGCCATCAGAGCGGCTATCGCCTGACCGACGATGGCGAAGCCCTGCTCGCGCGGGCGGAGGCGCTGGAATACGCAGGCCTGGCGTTCGGCGAAGCGGCGCAGCTGCAGGGGCATGTCGCCGGGGTTGTCCGCCTGGCCACCTCGGATAACCTGGCCACCCATTTTATTCTGCCGTCACTGAAAGGGCTCCTGGACCACTATCCTGACCTGCGGGTGGAGGTGCTGAGCGGCGTGCAGCCGGTGAACCTGCACCGTCGGGATGCCGATCTGGCGATCCGCATGGTTAAGCCTGACATCGGGCATCTGACGTTAAAGCGGCTGGGGACGGTGGGGTTTGGCGTCTATGGCGCCGCCGGCTATCTGGCCGGCGCGGACGGCCTGTCGCTGAGCGAGGCGGACTTTGTGGGGTGGCCGGAGACTCACCAGCACCTGCCGGCCGCCCAATGGATCGCGCGCACCCTGCGAGGGCGTCCCTGTAAAGTCGAAGCCAATACGCTCGTGGCCCAGGTTTCCGCGGTATCAGCGGGACTTGGACTGGGCGTCCTGCCGCACTTTATGGCGCGGGCCAGCGGGCTGCAGTGCCTGCAGCCGGAGATCGGTGCGGATCAAACACTTTGGCTGGTGATGCATTCCGACCTGGCCGGGTCCAGACGCGTGCGGGTTATCGCCGACCATCTCATCACTCTCTTTGCGGACCATCAAGATCGGCTGGCGTTGCCCTGAAGGGGCGTAGGTATCTCGTGTATCGATAAGACTGCCCGGGGGGGACGAGTTGCGGTTTTTTTTCCGCGCCAGCTAACAATGATACTCGTCGCGCAAGATTCGGCCCAATGCTGCTTCGCAGTTGAAAATACTGCAGAGTGAGAGGATATCCCCGTCCGGCAAAATAATTTTGTGTTGTTGCCAGCGCCGCATTGTTGTACTCCCCCAGAAATGCCTGTCGATGTTAGGGTGAGACGTTTATCATTACAGGAGAACGCAAATGATTGTCAGGACCTGGCACGGCTGTGTGCCATTGCAACATGCCGAGGGGTTTGCCCGGCACCTTGAGCGGACCGGCGTGGAACACGCCCGGGGTATCCCCGGCAACCGAGGCGCGCTGGTGCGCCAGGAAAACCAGGGCGAATGGGCGCATTTCTTTCTCGCCACCTACTGGTAGGATCTTGCGGCGGTCAAAGCCTTCGCAGGCGAAGACTATCACGTCGCGGTCACCTATCCGGACGACGACGCATTCGCACTCCTCTCCGACCCCTACGTGTTTCAGCATGAAGTTGAGGCCGTGTCGCCGCTGTAGGCTGATGACCGGGCAGGTGGAAGATCGGCCAGCAACAGACGGTTGCTGGCCGCGTGAGATCGACGTCTACCTTGCATGGGCAGCCAGCCACCGCCAGGTGAACGTGGCAAAACGCCTGAGAGGGGTGCCGTCACGAGCGATGAGGAACTTGGTGAAATTCCACTTGATCCGGCCGCCGAGCATGCCGGGCAACGCCTGTTTCAGATAACGAAACAGCGGGTGTGCGGCAGGGCCGTTGACGTCCACTTTCGCAAACATCGGGAAGCTCACGCCGTAGTTAACGTGACAGGTCTGCTCGATTTCATCCGCACCGCCGGGTTCCTGCTGACCAAACTGGTTGCAGGGGAAACCCAGCACAACCAGCCCCTGAGCCGCGTACTTTTGGTAGAGCGCTTCAAGGCCAGCATATTGCGGCGTGAAGCCACAATGGCTGGCCGTATTCACCACCAGAACCACCTTGCCAGTATAGTCAGACATTGAGAGGGGCTGGCCGCGCAGGCGGGTGGCCGTCAATTGATAAAAAGGGGTCATAGCAGGCTCCTGAGAGTAGAAACAGTTCAACGCCGACGATCGCGCGAATGTTTGAAGCAGATTAGGCAGTTATGATACACAGGGTTAGGGATTTGTACCTGGAGTGTTAAAAAAACGCCAGTTATCATAGAAAAAATCGCGAACAGGAACGGCTGAAAATGATGAAATATGTCTTATCGCTGGTGGTGGCGGCGATGCTTGCAGGATGTATCAGCACGCCAAACTTGCCGCCGACAGATACTATTGTGGCGGTTAAACCCACGGAGTCCGGTATTGTCGCCAGCTCAGCGAAATACAGTTACCGCTTTGTCCGTGACGGTGTGCCGCAGGAATATCAGCGTTATAAGACCTTTTATGAACGCTTTCACCAACAGGCTTCCGGCGTGCGGGTTAACTTTGTCGTGGAACAACATGAGGTGACGGCGGAATATCTGGTGGTGATGGATCAGCGCAAACTGGATGCCGGGCAGCATAGCGAGCTGGTGAATCAGTATCATGCGGTGCAGATTGATAACGATCGCCTCGGGGTGTTGTTTAAAGCGACAGGATTTTGGACTGCATCGGACGCGTCAGATCTGGCCGCCGCCTACCAGTTAGCGCACCCCGTTGTGGTATCAATCAATGATAAGACCAAAACGATCAGCTCGCTTGGCGCCGTTGCCCTGGCCCCGTTGTTTCCGTTTTACATGATGTATGGATGTGCCACCGGGCCTTGTGTCTGAGAAAAACAGCCAGCAAGTCACTCGACTTACTGGCTGAGCAGTTAACTATGCTTCACTTTTGGATGACTGCTTGTGAAACAGTTCGCGGAATACCGGGTAGATATCCTCCTGGTCGCGAATATGCTGCATGGCGAAATTATCAAAGGTCGCCTGCAGATGTTCATACTCGCGCCACAGGGTTTGATGCGCCCGGCGGGTAATTTCGATGTAGCTGTAATAACGCACCACCGGCAGAATTTTCTTTGCCAGCAGTTCGTGGCACAGCGGGGAGTCATCGGCCCAGTTGTCGCCATCCGACGCCTGGGCGGCGTAGATGTTCCACTGCGCCGGGTCATAACGGGCCTGCACCACTTCATCCATCAGTTTCAGGGCACTGGAGACGATGGTGCCGCCGGTTTCCTGAGAATAGAAGAATTCGTGTTCATCCACCTCTTTGGCCTGGGTATGGTGACGGATATAGACCACGTCGACGTTTTTATAGGTCCGGCTGAGAAACAGATACAGCAGGATATAAAAGCGCTTGGCCATGTCTTTGGTGGCCTGGTCCATCGAGCCTGAGACGTCCATCAGGCAGAACATCACCGCCTGGCTGGAGGGCTCCGGCCGCTTTTCGTAATTTTTGTAGCGTAAGTCAAAGGTGTCGATAAACGGCACCCGTTCAATTTTGGCGCGCAGCTCGGCAATCTCTTTACGCAGGCGCTCCTCCTCCAGCAGCTGCACCGGTTCGCTGCGGCTGATGGTCTCCAGATCCTCCTCCAGGGCGCGCAGTTCCCGGCGCTTGCCGGCGGTCATCGCCGTACGGCGAGCCAGCGAGTTCTGCAACGAACGCACCACGCTGATGTTGGCTGGCACCCCATTCGAGGTAAAGCCCGCGCGATGAGTTTTAAACTCGTTCAGCTGCCGGTGCTGGTTCTTCTTCAGGTTCGGCAGGGCCAGATCTTCAAATAACAGATCCAGGTACTCATCTTTCGAAATCTGGAAGACAAACTCATCCTTTCCTTCACCATCGGCGCTGGCTTGCCCCTGTCCACCGCCGCCGCCGCCGCCACCGCCCTGCGGGCGCTCAATGCGGTCGTTTTGCACAAAATGGTCGTTGCCCGGGTGGACGCGGTTGCGCAGGCCGCCGCGACCCTGATGAAACATCGGCTCGTTGATATCGTCCGTCGGGATCGAGACGGATTCTCCGCTCTCAATGTCGGTTACCGAGCGCTTATTGATAGCCTCGGAGATCGACTGTTTGATCTGCGCCTTATAACGGCGCAAAAAGCGCTGGCGGTTGACGGCGCTTTTGTTTTTCCCGTTCAGGCGTCGGTCTATGAACCAGGTCATATGCCCTCCTGTACTGCATTAGCCAACTTTACTTATCATCATTCAGCTGCAGTTGACCCGGCGGCGTACCGCCGGGCTTGACGCATCAGGACGATTTACGAACCCGCAGGTACCACTCGCACAGCAGGCGAACCTGTTTGCGGGTGTAGCCTTTCTCCATCATGCGGTCGACAAAGTCGTCGTGTTTTTTCTGCTCATCAGTGGATGTTTTGGCATTAAACGAAATGACCGGCAACAGCTCCTCGGTATTAGAGAACATTTTCTTCTCAATAACCGTGCGCAGTTTCTCGTAGCTGGTCCAGTTCGGATTACGTCCGCTGTTGTTGGCTCTGGCGCGCAGCACAAAGTTGACGATTTCGTTACGGAAGTCTTTCGGGTTGCTGATCCCGGCCGGCTTCTCAATTTTCTCCAGCTCCGCATTCAACGACTCACGGTCAAACAGCTGCCCGGTATCCGGATCGCGATACTCCTGATCCTGGATCCAGAAGTCGGCGTAGGTGACATAGCGATCGAAAATGTTCTGCCCGTACTCGGAGTAGGATTCCAGATAAGCGGTCTGGATCTCTTTGCCGATAAACTCGGCGTATTTCGGGATCAGATAGCCTTTGAGGAACTCCAGGTAGCGCTCGGCGTTCTCCTGTGGGAACTGTTCGCGCTCAATCTGCTGCTCCAGCACATAGAACAGATGCACCGGGTTGGCGGCCACCTCGACATGGTCGAAGTTAAACACCCGTGACAGGATCTTAAAGGCAAAGCGGGTGGAGAGCCCGTTCATCCCTTCATCCACCCCGGCGTAATCGCGATACTCCTGATAGGACTTCGCTTTCGGGTCGGTATCTTTCAGGCTTTCGCCGTCATAGACCCGCATCTTCGAGTAGATGCTTGAGTTCTCCGGCTCTTTCAGACGCGACAGAATCGAGAAACGCGCCAGCGTTTCCAGGGTGCCCGGGGCGCACGGTGCGTGAGTCAGCTCACTGCTGTTGAGCAGTTTTTCATAGATGCGGATCTCTTCGGAGATACGCAGGCAATAAGGCACCTTGACGATATAGACGCGGTCGAGGAAGGCCTCATTGTTCTTGTTATTACGGAAGGTCACCCATTCCGATTCGTTGGAGTGGGCGAGGATTATCCCGTTGAACGGCAGGGCGGAGATCCCTTCGGTACCGTTATAGTTCCCTTCCTGGGTGGCGGTCAGCAGCGGATGCAGCACCTTAATCGGCGCTTTAAACATCTCGACGAATTCCATAATCCCCTGGTTGGCACGGCACAGCGCACCGGAGTAGCCATAGGCGTCCGGGTCGTTTTGCGCATAATGTTCCAGCTTACGGATATCCACTTTACCGACCAGGGCCGAAATATCCTGGTTGTTCTCGTCGCCCGGTTCGGTTTTGGCGATGGCGACCTGCTCAAGAATCGATGGCCAGACTTTGACCACGCGGAATTTAGTTATATCGCCGCCAAATTCGTGCAGGCGCTTGGCCGCCCATGGCGACATGATCGTGCCGAGATAGCGGGTAGGGACGCCATACTCTTTCTGGAGGATCTGCGCATCCTCCTGCGGATTAAACAGGCACAGCGGGTGATCGTTGACCGGGCTGCGCTCGCCGTTGGCGCTCAGTACATAAATGGGCACGCGCTGCATCAACGCTTTCAGCCGTTCAGCCAGCGACGATTTACCACCGCCCACCGGCCCCAGCAGATAGAGGATCTGTTTCTTCTCTTCCAGCCCCTGGGCGGCATGCTTGAGGTAGGAAACGATCTGCTCAATGGCGTCTTCCATACCGTAAAACTCTTCAAAGGCCGGATAGCGTGCGATAACCCGGTTTGAAAAGAGACGGGATAGCCGCGGCTCGAGAGCCGTATCAACCATGACGGGTTCACCAATGGCCATCAACAGACGTTCTGCCGCATTGGCATAGGCACTGCGATCTTGCCGGCAGATGGTAAGAAACTCCTGCAGTGTGAACTCTTCGTCCTTGGCAGCTTCATAGCGCTGGCGATAGTGATCGAATATATTCATGGCATGCCGTCCTTTCGTTTTTTAGCACAGGTTGAGAGCCGTTCATATGAGTAGTGGGGGCCCCCGGAAGACATAAGCTGAACGTCGCTCTCCAGATATCCAGCAACCCTTATGCCAGGTTGCGGGTGGAGTAGCGTGAATGTGCCCTGCAATTACACCTTCTAAATTTAAGCGTAGATGCATTTAGAAATCTTGCATGACGCAGAAAATCAATTTCAATGACATATCAATAACTCATCCTGAAAATGACGCTTTTTGATTCGTCAGGACGCGAAGCTGTCACCGGGTTGTCACCAGATAGTAAGAGAAGGGTGAGAAAGTGAACGATTTGTGTCATGTCGGGTAAAGAATTTGAGGCATGAGACCTACGACGGTAAACTGCACGGGCTGATTATTTGACAACGGGAATATGGATTGTGACTAAAATCAAACTTCTGGCACTCGGCGTGCTAATTGCGACGTCCGCCAGCGCGGCGCATGCCGACGGGAAGTTCACTCTTGGGGCTGGCGTAGGTATCGTTGAGCATCCGTATAAGCAATATGATGCGGATGTCTATCCGGTGCCGGTCATTAGTTATGAGAGCGATAACTTCTGGTTCCACGGGCTGGGCGGGGGCTACTACCTGTGGAATGATACCAACGATAAATTGTCGATTACGGCCTACTGGTCACCGATGTACTTCAAGCCGGGTGACAGCGACAGTGAACAAATGCGTCGTCTGGATAAACGTAAATCGACGGTGATGGCCGGTCTTTCGTATGTCCACAACACGCCCTATGGCTTCCTGCGCACGACGATTGCCGGCGATACGCTGGATAACAGCAACGGTATCAACTGGGATCTCGCCTGGCTGTACCGCTACACCAACGGTAACCTGACGCTGACCCCGGGCATTGGCGTGGAGTGGAACAGCGACAATCAGAACGAATACTACTATGGCGTCTCACAGCACGAGTCTCGTCGCAGCGGCATGCGCAGCTATGACCCGGACAGCAGCTGGAACCCGTATCTGGAGCTGTCGGCTAACTATCGCTTCCTCGGCGACTGGAGCGTATACGGTATTGCACGCTATACCCGTCTGTCGGATGAAATTACCGACAGCCCGATGGTGGATAAATCCTGGAGCGGCCTGATCTCCACCGGGATCACCTACACCTTCTGATTGTGCATTATCACAGTGCACTTCATGCATCAAAACAGGGCCTTGTGCCCTGTTTTGCTTTATGGTGGTGCAGAAAGCTAAAGAGGAGGAGACGGTGAAAAAAACAGTACGCTTTGGCGAGCAGGCGGCGGTTCCGGCCATCGGGCTGGGCACCTGGTATATGGGCGAAAATGCGGCGCAGCGTCAGCAGGAAGTGGCTGCACTGCGCGCGGGCATCGACCACGGACTGACGGTGATCGATACGGCGGAGATGTATGCCGACGGCGGGGCGGAGGAGGTGGTGGGCCAGGCAATCCGCGGCCTGCGCGACCGGGTGGTGCTGGTCTCCAAAGTTTATCCCTGGCATGCCGGCGGAGCGGCGATGCGCCGCGCCTGTGAAAACAGTCTGCGCCGGCTGCAGACCGACTATCTCGATATGTATCTCCTGCACTGGCGGGGAGATATCCCGCTGCAGGAGACGGTTGAGGCGATGGAAAGGCTGGTGGACGAGGGCAAGATCCGCCGCTGGGGCGTCTCCAATCTGGACACCGACGACATGCAGGCGCTGTGGCGGACGGCGGGTGGCGAGCATTGCGCAACCAACCAGGTGCTCTATCATCTCGCATCGCGGGGCATTGAATACGATCTCCTGCCCTGGTGCCAACAGCACAGTCTGCCGGTGATGGCCTACTGCCCGCTGGCCCAGGCGGGGCGCTTACGCAATGGACTTTTTCAGCATACCGATATCATTAATATGGCAAAGGCGCGGGGGGTGACAGTCGCGCAGCTGCTGCTCGCCTGGGTGATTCGTCATCCCGGAGTGCTGGCGATCCCGAAAGCGGCCAGTATTGAGCATGTGGTGCAGAATGCCGCCGCGCTCGATATCGTCCTCAGCCCGCAAGAGCTCGCGCAGCTGGATCGCCTCTATCCGCCGCCGCAGCGAAAAACCCGGCTGGATATGGTTTAATCAGCACCTCAGCCAGCGGAGAAAAAAAGCCCCGTCGGAAACGGGGCTTTTTGCTGTTAGCGTTTTTTCACGCTGATGGTCTGCGCCAGGCGAGAAGGGGTCTCTTCGCTGGCTTTCTGCGGTTGGGTCACGCAGCAGGTTTCGACGCAAACGAAGGTTTTGTAACCATCGTCCGGCATGTCGCCCATGCTGACGGACAGCGCCGGGCCCGGGTTCCAGGCCACTACGTTGTGCTGATGATGATGCACCACGTCGATAGTGCGGTTGAGCGCATCGTCATGGATCACGCTGCAGCTGTCGGCATTGAGATAAACGCGATCGGTGCGGTCCGGGAAGGTCTGCACGCCGTTGCTCAGCACGCCTTCTTCGGCATTCTTCACTTTATCGATATAACGCTCGCCAAGACCGCTCACTTTCACCGCCGCGATATCGCCAACGTTGAAGTAAGTGTGCAGGGCGGAGGTGGTCTCGAATTCGCCGTGCGCTTCCAGCTCGATTTCGCAGGTCTTGCCCAGCTTGAAGCGAGCATAGAGAGTGAACTCGTGCGGCCAGAGCTTTACGGTTTCCGCGCTGTGCTGGAGCGCAAACGTCAACATCACGCCATTGTCGTCTTCGTCATGGCCTTCCAGGGTCCACGGCAGATTGCGGGCAAAACCGTGCGACGGCAGACCCTGCTGCGCCGATGGGCCAAACCAGGGCCAGCAAATCGGCACGCCGCCGCGCAGGGCGACGCCCTGTTTAAATGGGGTGTTGTTGCTCAGCCACAGGACTTCTTCTTCACCGGCGGGTTTCCAGGAGAGCAGATGCGCCCCCTGCAGCGCCACAGAGGCTTTCACCTGCGGATGGTCGATGACAATCAGCTCCAGGTCGTCAAGCTGGCGACGGGAGATAACGGGCGAAATGGTTTCATTCACCGGGAGAGCAAAAATTTTATTTATCATTGTGCAATCCTATCTCTGCAGACAAAAAAAAGAGCGACCGAAGTCGCTCTTACAGATTACTTATTCATCTCAACTTATTTGGAGATGTGAGCAATCAGATCCAGAACTTTGTTGGAGTAGCCGGTTTCGTTGTCGTACCAGGAAACCAGTTTCACGAAGTTGTCGTTCAGTGCGATACCTGCTTTAGCATCGAACACGGAAGTGCAAACTTCGCCGTTGAAGTCGGTAGAAACAACGTCGTCTTCGGTGTAACCCAGAACGCCTTTCATTGCGCCTTCAGAAGCGGCTTTGATGGCTTTCTTGATTTCTTCGTAGGACGCTGCTTTTTCCAGACGAACGGTCAGGTCAACAACGGATACGTTCGGAGTCGGAACGCGGAACGCCATACCGGTCAGTTTGCCGTTCAGTTCTGGCAGTACTTTACCTACTGCTTTAGCAGCACCGGTAGAGGACGGGATGATGTTCTGAGCTGCGCCGCGGCCGCCGCGCCAGTCTTTGTGAGACGGGCCATCAACGGTTTTCTGAGTAGCGGTGGTAGCGTGGACGGTGGTCATCAGGCCTTCAACGATACCGAAGTTGTCGTTGATAACTTTAGCCAGCGGTGCCAGGCAGTTGGTGGTGCAGGAAGCGTTGGAAACGATGTCCTGGCCAGCGTAAGTGTCGAAGTTAGCGCCACGAACGAACATCGGAGTGTTGTCTTTGGACGGGCCAGTCAGAACGACTTTTTTCGCGCCAGCGGTGATGTGTTTACGAGCGGTTTCGTCGGTCAGGAAGATACCGGTTGCTTCAGCAACAACGTCAACACCAACTTCGTCCCACTTCAGGTTAGCCGGGTCACGTTCAGCGGTAACACGGATTTTTTTACCGTTAACGACCAGATGACCGTCTTTCACTTCAACGGTACCGTCGAAACGACCGTGAGTGGAGTCATACTTCAGCATGTAAGCCATGTACTCTGCGTCTAACAGGTCGTTGATTGCAACGATCTCGATGTCAGAACGTTTCTGAGCAGCACGGAAAACAATGCGACCGATACGGCCAAAACCGTTGATACCTACTTTGATAGTCATATATTCCACCAGCTATTTGTTAGTGAATAAAAGGTTGCCTGTAAAATTACAAAAACCTTACGCAGCGTCAAGCGGAATCGTGTCAATCATTGCGACAAATCAATCCTGAGCACGCCTTGCGCGATTGATTTGCCTCACTCTCCCTTTGAGCCCAATTCCATATGGGGGCTGCGCGCGGAATTTTAAAGGGCATTTAAGATAAAAACGTGATTTAAGTCACAATTATCTGGCTGCCTGTGGGCACCGGATAAGTTTAGAACAAAAGTGTACGCTTCATTGTTAATGTTTTGTTAGAATTGGAGCGAAAGTAGTCCATTGCAAAGCGAGATGTAAGCCTATGGCGAATAAACCCTCCCCGGAAGAGCTGAAAAACGGCTTGAGCGAAATGCAGTTTTACGTGACGCAGCATCATGGCACCGAACCGCCTTTCACCGGACGGCTGCTGCACAACAAGAAAAACGGCGTGTATCACTGCCTGGTGTGCGATGCGCCGCTGTTTAACTCCCAGACCAAATACGACTCCGGTTGCGGCTGGCCGAGCTTCTACGAGCCGGTAAGCGATGAGGCCATTCGCTATCTGACCGATAACTCGCACGGCATGCAGCGCATTGAGATCCGTTGTGGAAATTGTGACGCCCATCTCGGCCACGTGTTTCCGGATGGTCCGCAGCCGACCGGCGAGCGCTATTGTGTTAATTCGGCGTCGCTAAGCTTCACTGATGAGCAGAATGGCGAGCAGATTAAGGGTTGAAGAAACGATTCAGCAAATTATTCCAGGCGGAGGTGAGCGGAAGATGGATATTGAGCAAATTATCGACAGCATGACCCCGGAAGTGTACCAGCGTCTGGCGACGGCGGTGGAGCTGGGAAAATGGCCGGATGGCGTGGCGCTGACGCCGGAGCAGAAGGAAAATAGCCTGCAGCTGGTGATGCTGTGGCAGGCCCGGTATAACACCGACGCCCAGCACATGACCATCGACACCCGTGGCCAGATGGTGATGAAGAGCAAACAGCAGCTGAAAGAAGATTTCGGCATCGTGCCGAAGCCGATCGCCACCGTTAAGCTGCAATAAACTGCTCGCGGGGCGGGAGCGGTTCCGGCGTTGGGTGATCCCACGCCGGACGGCGTCAGGCTGAACGACCGCGCGCAGCGGTCAGACCGGTCTGCTTACTTTTTATTCATCATCGCTTTCAGATCGGCAAACGGGTTGTAGGTGGCCTCGCCGACGCTCTTTTGCGCATCTTCGCCCGCCACCACCGTAGAGCCATACTGATCGGCTTCGGTGTACTTCGAATGTTCGTGATCGTGACAGTACAGGCACAACATCTCCCAGTTGCTGCCATCTTCCGGGTTGTTGGAGTGGTCATGATCGATGTGGTGCACCGTCAGTTCGCGCAGATTGGAGTAGACAAACTCCCGCGAGCAGCGCCCGCACACCCAGGGAAAAAGCTTGAGCGCCTTTTCGCGGTAGCCCACTTCCAGACGCGCGTAATTTTTGGGGATATAGGCCATGGCCCCCTGCCTCCTGTCAAACGATTAAGCTGCGCCAGCGCGTGGCGCAGCGGATAACAGGCATCATAACCGATCCCGGGCGGCGCGAGATACCTGCATTGCAGCCGATGCTGCCTGCGTCACGCTGCCCGGCGGCGTTGATCGGTGAAACAGCCGCGGTTAGTGTTTGATCCCCAGCGATTCCGCCAGCTGACGGGCCAGCTGGTTCTGGTCATCGGCGCCATATTCCCAGAACATCGCCCCGGCGAGGCCCTTCGCCTTGATGTAATCCGCCTTAATGGCCACCGAGCGCGGGTTCTCATACGACAGCGCGAACAGCGGCTTGCCCTCCGCGGACTGCACCGACAGCCACGGGACTTTCGCTTCATCGTCCCAGTGCTCGGTAAAGCGTTTTTGCGGATCGTTGAGCAGTTTGGCCACAATATCGTTGTATTTCACATAGGTGTCTTTGCTCAGGTCATAGCCCAGCGAGGCAAACAGCGCGATCTGTTGTGGCCCAAAATAGGGCTGGGTGACCGGATTGTTTTGCGCATCCGCTTTCGTCCAGTCGATCCCCGGCTCGACGGCCCGTTTCGGTACCCGGCCATAGAAACCAATCCCGAGGTTCATCTGGCTGGGTTTTAGCCCGGCGGCCAGGTAATTGTTGACCACAAAATCGGCGCTGTATTTATCCGCCGCGGCGACCGTTGGCCAGTGGCTGGAGTCATACAGATTCGAGTTGAAGTACTGTGTGCCGTAGGCCATGTCGTAGGTCATCAGGTTGATGTAGTCGAGTGAGGGCGCAATCGCTTTAACGTCCACCCAGCTTTTCGGACTTTCTGCGTTAGCCCCCACGGCAATAGTGACCAGTTTCCTGGTACCAAACGCTGCACGAAGCTCTTTTAACAGCGCGGTAAAGTTATCGCGGTCGGCCGGTTGGCTGGCAACCAGCCCCCAGGCGCCGTTGACCGGAAACTCCCAGTCGAGGTCAATCCCATCCAGACCATATTTTTCAACAATTTCCTGCGCAGACTGAATAAACACCTTACGGGTTTCTTGGGTGGCCGCCGCGCCGGAGAAACCGCGCGCCCCCCAGCCGCCGACCGACAGCAGGACCTTGAGGTTCGGGTTCTGTTTACGCAGGGCAGGGATTTTTTGCAGATCCGCCTGCACCTTCGGCGACAGCCAGATCTCGTGCAGATGCGCAGGATCCTTCAGGGCCGCATTGGTCTCGTCTTTCTCATCGTTATAAATAAGGCCAAACGAGTAGTTGAGGTGGGTGATCTGCCGGACGTCCAGCTTGTCGATATCGCCGCCCGGCCCGGCAGTGACGTCGCCGCCGCCGTTGAAGTAGCCGACGGACATCAGCGGTTGGGCAGAGAGCGCGGAAGCGCAAAGCAAGGGCAAGGCTGCCAGCAAGGGCAAACGTTTCATAGTGGTTCCTCTTTGACATAAAAAAATAACCACGCCACGGAAATGGCGTGGCGAAAAAATAGCCTTGCCAGACTACCAGCAATAACCTGTTGAAACTGCGAGAGAGTTCAATTTATGGACGATAACGAAGTGGCGGCAAAAGAAGACCCGGCGCGTGGACGCCGGGGGAGGGGTTACGCGTGAGTTTCCCGCCAGTCGTCGAGGGTATACAGCGTGGCGCCCGCGGCGGCCATTTCCATAAACGCCTGGCTGCTGTCCTGCGGCTGCAGATTTACGCCGCGACAGCCGTCGGTGATGACGTTGACCGCGTAGCCCAGCGTCAGGGCATCCAGCACGGTAAATTTGACGCAGTAGTCGGTGGCGAGGCCGAGAACGGTCAGCTCCACAATGCCCTGCGCCCGCAGCCAGCCATCCAGCTCGGTTTTCTGCCGGTGACCGTTGTCAAAAAAAGCGCTGTAGCTGTCAATGGCCCGGTTTTGTCCTTTGTGGAATACGGCGGCGATCGCCTGCTGCTTAAGCAACGGATGCAGCGCCGCGCCTTCACTGCGCTGTACGCAGTGATCCGGCCAGAAGGTCTGCGCCAGGCCGTCGAGTTCACCCTGGGTGTAAGGTTCCACCTGGTGCTGGCTGGCGAAGCTGCCATGATCCGCCGGGTGCCAGTCCTGGCTGGCGACGATCGGCTCGCCGCGCGCCTGGCTCCAGTCGATAAGCGCATTGGCCACCTCGATGGTGCTGTCGCCTTCGGGAACCGCCAGCGCGCCGCCGGCGCAAAAGTCGTTTTGCAAATCAACCAGTAATAGCGCTCGATGTGCCATACGTTCTCCTTAAGCTTCGTCGGGGGTCAGTTCGCCACGCAGATTTTGCTGCATCGCCGCGCGAATAGCGTCAACGTCCAGCTGCTGGCTAAGCAGATAGTGTAGCTTGGTCAGCGTCGCTTCCACCGTCATATCGAAACCACTGATGACACCCGCCTGAGCGAGAGCGTTACCGGTGGCGTAGCCGCCCATATTCACTTTACCGGACATACACTGCGTCAGATTGACCACCACAATACCGCGCTGGCTGGCTTCCGCCAGCACCTGAATGAACTCGCCATTCTGCGGGGCATTGCCGACGCCGTAGGAGCGGAGGATCAGCGCTTTCACCGGCTGACGCAGAAAATTGCGCACCACATCGGCGGAGATACCGGGGTAAATCGTCACCACGCCAATCGGCTGTGGGGTGATGGGGTGCACGATAAGCTCTCCGCGGCCCTGCGGGGCGGGCGGCGTTCCGAGACGACGGATATGGATCCCGGCCTCCAGCAGCGGCGCGAGGTTTGGCGAGGCGAAAGCGTCGAAGCCGTCGGCGTGGGCTTTGGTGGTGCGGTTGCCGCGGAACAGTCGATTGTTGAAGAACAGCGCGACTTCGTTAATCGGGTAGTTGGCGGCGACGTACAGGGCGTTGAGCAGGTTAATTTGCCCATCAGAACGCAGCTCGGCCAGCGGAATTTGTGACCCTGTCACAATCACCGGTTTGCCGAGATTTTCCAGCATGAACGACAGCGCCGAGGCGGTAAACGCCATGGTGTCGGTACCGTGGAGGATCACAAAGCCATCATACTCCTCGTAATGGCTGCGGATATCGTCGGCGATGTGCTGCCAGTCCTCGGGGGTCATATCGGAGGAATCCATCAGCGGATGGTATTCGTGGATCGTGAAGTCCGGCATCTCCGGACGATGGAACTCAGGCATCAGCGCCAGCTGACGCTGCAGATGGCCGGAAACGGGTACATAGCCGTGTTCAGAGCGCTGCATACCGATGGTCCCACCGGTGTAGGCAACGTAAATCGATTTTTTTTGCATAGCATCGCTTAGGTTGGTCGTAGACAGGCGCAGTATAAAGAGACGCAGGAAAAAATACAGCGTCGGTCGCTGGCTTTGTGGCGGTGCTGGCAGGAGAGGGAAAAAGGCGGCCCCGGGGGACGGGGCCGCCACTGCGTATTAACGAATATTGGCGCAGGTCAGGCAGAAGGCATAGCGGTTTTGCGGGTCGTTAAACGCCGCCAGTTTGTCGCTCTCTGCTTTCACCGTTTCAGCCGCCGCGGCCACCGGCGCAGGCAACCAGGCCTGAATGGCCGCCGGCAGCGAAGCGCGTACCGAGCCGGTCAGGCTATCCAGCACCATCGAGAAGAAGGTCGGCTCTTCCTGATAGTAGTTAAGGTGCCAGGTTTTCAGCTTCGCCAGCTCGGCGGCCTTGGCCACCGCGTCGTCGAAATCGCCGAGGCTGTCGACCAGGCCGTTGGCTTTGGCATCTTCCCCGGTCCAGACGTGGCCCTGGGCGATCTGGTCGATTTTTTCCGGCGTGCTCTTACGGGCGTTGGCCACCAGGGTGATAAAGCGCTGATAGCCGTTCTCTATGCTCAACTGCATCAGCTGCTGTACTTCCGGCGGCAGCGCTTTGGTGCTGGAGACATCGGCCAGCGGCGACGTGGCGACGCCGTCGGTGTGGACGCCAATCGACCCGAGGGTATTTTCCACGGTATTGATCACCCCAAAGATACCGATGGATCCGGTGAGGGTGCTTGGGTTCGCCACGATGTAATCCGCCGGGGTGGAGATCCAGTAACCGCCGGATGCCGCCATGCCGCCCATCGAGACCACTACCGGTTTACCGGCGGCTTTGGCTGCCGCCAGCTCTTCACGAATAATTTCCGAGGCGGTCACGCTGCCGCCAGGGCTGTTAACGCGAAGAACGATGGCCTTAATTTTCGGGTCGAGGCGCGCATCGCGAATTTGCGCGGCGGTGGTGTCGCCGCCGACGTTGCCCGGGGTCTCCTCACCGTCCATGATGGCGCCGTTGGCGAAGATGACCGCGATGGCGGAACCCTGGTCAGACGGCGTCTTCACGTTGTAGTCGTAATAGCTGATCGCCCGATAATTGTTATCGGTTTTGCTCCAGCCAAACTGTTTGGTTAACGCCTTTTCCACTTCCGTGGAGGTCGCCAGCTCATCCACCAGCTTATTGTCCAGCGCATATTTCGCTGTATCGCCGCCCACTTTACGCAGGCCGTCGATAATGCCCTGGGCGCCTGGGAAGAGCTGCTGGGCGGTGATCTGGCGGTTGGCGGCAATGGTGTTGAGGTAGTTCTGCCACAGTTCGCCAATCCAGCGGCTGTCCGCTTCGCGGGCGGCAGGGGACATATCATCGCGAATGAATGGCTCAACGGCGGATTTATAGGTGCCGACGCGGAAGACGTGGGTGGAGACTTTCAGCTTATCCAGCAGCGATTTGTAGTACAGCCCGTTGGTGGCGAAGCCGTGCAGGTCTACCTCGCCCTGCGGCGAGAGCCAGATTTTGTTGGCAAAGCTCGCCAGGTAGTACTGGCCCTGGCTGTAGCTGCTGCCGACGGCATAGACCGGTTTGCCGCTGTCACGGAATTCGCGCAGCGCTTTGCCGATATACTGCATGGACGGCTGGTCGCCGCCGACGAAGTTTTTCAGATCCAGCACAATACCGGTGATATTGCGGTCATCTTTCGCCTGGCGAATGGTCTGCACGATATCGAACAGAGAGTTCTCCTGCAGACGGTCCGAGCTGGCGCCAAACAGCTGGCGGCCAATTACGCCGAGCTTGCTGCTGGCGGAAGGTTTATCCACCACCACGCCGGTAATATCCAGCAACAGCGCGCCGCGCGCGGCATGTTCGCTGGTGGTGGTGCTGAACTGGCTCCAGATACCGATACACACCAGCACCAGCACCAGGAAGATCGCATTCAGAGCCAGTTTGCGAATAAAGTTGAGTATCCGCCACGTCCATTTAAAAAAGCTGGCAATCAGTCGCCAAAGGGTTCGCATGTCTTCTCCCTAACGTTATCTAAAAAGGGCAGGCCGCAGGGGCCGCCGCGTCTGGCTATCCTAAAGAGTGAGCCGTCGGTTGTCAGCAGGAATCACCGACCGCGCTGTAACAAAATCCTTGTGCGTGTTAATTTTATGAAAAATAACATCACAGGAGTTATACAGATGGATGCTCTCGAACTGCTGCTTAATCGCCGAAGCGCTTCCCGCCTGGCTGAACCGGCCCCGGCGGGCGAACAGCTGGAAAATATACTGCGCGCCGGGCTGCGCGCCCCGGACCATGGCACCCTGCAGCCGTGGCGCTTCTTTATTATCGCCGATGACGGCCGCGAGCGCTTCAGCCAGTTGCTGGAAAAGGGGGCCCGGGAAGCCGGCCAGGATGAGAAGGGAATAGAGAAAGCCCGCAATGCGCCGTTCCGCGCGCCGCTGATCATTACCGTGGTCGCGCGCTGTGAAGACCACCCGAAAGTACCGCGCTGGGAGCAGGAGATGTCCGCAGGCTGTGCGGTGATGGCGATGCAGATGGCGGCCCTGGCCCAGGGATTCAATGGCATCTGGCGCAGCGGAGCATTGACCGAGAGCCCGGTGGTGCGGGCCGGCTTCGCGTGCCGCGAGCAGGATAAAATTGTCGGTTTCCTCTATCTGGGCACGCCGCAGCTAAAAGCCTCAACCACGATTGCCCTGCCGGATACCGCGCCGTTTGTGACGCGCTTCTGAGTCGGTGCTTATTATGCCGGGTGGCGGCTTGCGACTTATCCCCGGTGGCGCTACCGCTTACCGGGGCTACAGCGCTGTGCGATTTGGTCGCCCGGACAAGGCGCGCCAGGCGCCGCATCCGGGAGTTTAACGGCGATAACGTTATTTCTGCGTTTTGGCGAATTCGTCTTTGGCTTTCTGCAACTGTTGCTGGAAGGCCGGGTTGGTGTGCAGCGTAGCGACCACCGCGGAGCCGACGATGCGCGCCGCATCGACATCGCTCTGCCAGTGATAGCCGCAGATCACCCGGCTCTCGCCGAGCTCATAGCCGCGCTTCAAAATTTCGTTTTGCCGCTGCGGGTTGATCTCCGCCAGCACCAGCGCGGTGGCCCAGCCGATAGAGGTATGTCCGGACGGGTAGGAGCCGTTTTTTGACAGCTTGTCCTGCTCGGCGGTATTGCAGGTGGAGACGCCATAGAACGCAAACGGGCGAATGCGCATATATTTCTCTTTCGCGCTGCGGGTCGCCAGATCGCCGGCGTCTTCAATCATATTGGTCAGCAGTTTGTGAAGCTGCGGCGCGTCTTTCTCGGTGATCGGTGAGCCAAAAGCACTGGAGAAAGCGTTGGCCACGCCGCCAGCGCTGAGGTTCGCGTCCTCTGCCGCCAGTTTTCCGCGCTCGGTATTGCGCAGCAGACGGCCTTGCTCATACATCGCCTGATCGTTTAAAAACGCGATACTGCCCACCGCCGGCGGTGGCGGCAACAGCGCCAGGCTGTCGATAGCCTGAGCATTGGTCAGATAGTAGAGATCGGGCTTGGTGGTGACATCATTCCCGGGGGGAACCAGAGCGAAGGCGTTAACGGAGAAGAAACTGGCCAGGCAAAGGGCAAGAACACGCTTTTTCATTAGAATTTCCTTACGTCATAATCATTCCAGAGAAGACAGTCCTGTGCTGTCACATTTCTGTCATCGTTAAGTAAAAGTGAAAATGGTGCGGAAAAAATTGCCGTGTCTCGCAAAAACGGCTTTTTGTCTGCTTAATGAGCAACCATACGCGATTTCAGACTGTCGTACTTACCACCCTGGCGTTTGGGCGCTAACATAGCGGGATTGCAATGACAGGAGATGTCCATGAGCGAGCAAGCCATTCGTTTAACGCAATACAGCCACGGAGCCGGTTGTGGTTGTAAGATTTCCCCGAAAGTACTGGAAACTATCCTGCATAGCGAGCAGGCGAAGTTTGTCGACCCGAACCTGCTGGTCGGCAACGAAACCAGCGATGATGCTGCCGTTTACGATCTTGGCAACGGCACGTCCATCGTCAGCACCACCGATTTCTTTATGCCGATTGTCGATAATCCGTTCGACTTTGGCCGCATCGCCGCCACCAACGCCATCAGCGATATATTCGCCATGGGCGGGAAACCGATTATGGCGATTGCCATCCTTGGCTGGCCAATCAACACCCTGGCGCCGGAAGTCGCCCGCGACGTGGTGGAGGGTGGGCGCTTTGCCTGCCAGCAGGCCGGGATCGCGCTGGCGGGCGGCCACTCCATCGATGCTCCGGAACCGATCTTCGGTCTGGCGGTCACCGGCGTGGTGCCCACCGAGCGCATCAAGAAAAACAGCACCGCCCAGGCGGGCTGCAAACTGTATCTCACCAAACCGCTGGGGATCGGCGTACTGACCACCGCGGAGAAAAAATCGCTGCTCAAGCCGGAACATCAGGGGCTGGCGACAGAGACCATGTGCCAGATGAACCTCGCCGGCGCCGCGTTTGCCGCCATCGACGGGGTGAAGGCGATGACCGACGTCACTGGCTTTGGCCTGCTTGGCCACCTCAGCGAGGTGTGCCGCGGAGCGGGCGTGCAGGCGCAGTTGCGCTATGCCGATATCCCGAAACTGCCGGGGGTGGAGGAGTATATCGCCGCCGGCGCGGTGCCGGGCGGCACCGGGCGCAACTTTGCCAGCTACGGCCATCTGATGGGCGAGATGCCGACGGAGTGGCGGGATCTGCTGTGCGATCCGCAGACTTCCGGCGGCCTGCTGCTGGCGGTGACCCCGGAAGCGGAAGCCGAAGTACAGGCCGCCGCGGCGCAGTTCGGCATTAAGCTGGCCGCCATCGGCGAGCTGGTGACCGCCCGCGGCGGGCGACCCATGATCGAGATCCGTTGATTCGATGCGGTTGTTTATTGCAGAAAAACCGAGTCTCGGACGGGCTATCGCCGATGTGTTGCCTAAACCGCACCGCAAAGGCGATGGCTATATTGAGTGCGGCAACGGGCAGGTGGTCACCTGGTGTATCGGCCACCTGCTGGAGCAGGCGCAGCCGGACATCTACGACAGCCGCTATGCCCGCTGGAATCTCAACGATCTGCCGATTGTGCCGGAGAAATGGCAGCTGCAGCCCAAACCCTCGGTCACCAAACAGCTCAATGTAATCAAGCGTCTGCTTGGCGAGGCGCAGGAAGTGATCCATGCCGGCGACCCGGACAGAGAAGGGCAGCTGCTGGTGGACGAAGTGCTCGATTACCTGCAGCTGGCGCCGGAGAAGCGCCAGCAGGTGCAGCGCTGTCTGATTAACGATCTCAACCCGCAGGCGGTTGAGCGGGCGATCAACCGCCTGCGCGCCAACAGCGAGTTCGTGCCACTCTGCGTGTCGGCGCTGGCGCGGGCCCGCGCCGACTGGCTGTACGGCATCAATATGACCCGCGCCTACACCCTGCTGGGGCGCAACGCCGGCTATCAGGGGGTGCTCTCCGTGGGGCGGGTGCAGACCCCGGTACTTGGCCTGGTGGTCCGTCGCGATGAAGAAATTGAAAATTTCGTCGCCAAAGATTTCTTCGACGTGAAGGCGCATATCGTCACGCCGCAGGAGGAGCGCTTTGTCGCCACCTGGGTGCCAAGCGAAGCCTGCGAACCTTATCAGGATGAAGAAGGGCGTCTGCTGCATCGTCCACTGGCCGAGCATGTGGTCAAGCGCATCGAAGGCCAGCCGGCAATCGTGACCGGCTATAACGATAAGCGCGATTCTGAACCCGCGCCGCTGCCGTTCTCCCTGTCGGCGCTGCAGATTGAGGCGGCCAAACGTTTCGGCTTCAGCGCGCAGAACGTGCTGGATATCTGCCAGAAGCTGTACGAAACCCACAAGCTCATCACCTACCCGCGTTCGGACAGCCGCTACCTGCCGGAAGAGCACTTTGCCGGCCGCCATGCGGTACTGAATGCGATTGCCGTCCATGCGGCGGACCTGCTGCCGCAGCCGGTGATGGATCCGGAGATCCGCAACCGCTGCTGGGATGATAAAAAGGTCGACGCGCACCATGCGATTATCCCGACCGCGCGCAGCAGTCAGGTCAAACTCAACGATAACGAAGAGAAGGTGTACAACCTGATCGCCCGGCAGTATCTGATGCAGTTCTGCCCGGACGCGGTGTTCCGCAAATGCCAGATTGACCTTGATATTGCTAACGGCAAATTTGTCGCTAAGGCGCGCTTCCTCGCCGAAGCGGGCTGGCGCGCGCTGCTTGGTAACAAAGAGCGCGACGAAGAGAATGACGGTACGCCGTTGCCGGTGGTCGCCAAAGGCGATGAGCTATTGTGCGAAAAAGGTGAAGTGGTGGAGCGACAGACCCAGCCGCCGCGCCACTTTACCGACGCCACGCTGCTGTCGGCGATGACCGGGATTGCCCGCTTCGTGCAGGATAAAGATCTGAAGAAGATCCTCCGCGCCACCGACGGTCTCGGCACAGAAGCGACCCGCGCCGGGATTATCGAGCTGCTGTTTAAGCGCGGCTTCCTGACCAAAAAAGGGCGTTATATCCACTCCTCGGATGCTGGCCGGGCGCTGATTCACTCCCTGCCGGAGATGGCCGCGCGCCCGGATATGACCGCCCACTGGGAATCGGTCCTGACGCAGATCAGCGAAAAGCAGTGCCGCTATCAGGACTTTATGCAGCCGCTGGTGGGGACGCTGTTCCAGCTGATCGATCAGGCACGGAGCACGCCAGTGCGTCAGTTCCGCGGCCTGGTGGCGCCGGGCGGGGCGAAAAAGTCGTTCAGCAAAGGTAAAGGCAAGCCGAAAGGCAAAAAAGCGGCAGACGATGCTGCGCCGCCGCCGCCGCAGTAACCCGCCGGTGGTCGCGAGGAAGCGATTCCCCGCGGCCACCGCTTCTCCGCCAGCCAGGCCAATGGTCTACACTAAACAGCCGGGCAGGGCCTGATTACTTTCCCCCCCTGAATGCGTCTTCGCCCTTCCCGATATTGTTGCTTATTTCTTTCACCGGCGATAAGGAGGACCCGTGAAATATATCGCTATCAGCCAACCGGGCGGCCCGGAGGTATTGCAGATCCGCGACGGAGATATCCCCACTATCGGAGAGCACGAGGTGCTCGTCGAGGTGAAAGCGGCGGGCGTCAACCGGCCGGATATTCTGCAGCGCCAGGGTCTGTATCCCATGCCTGAAGGCGTCACCCCCGTGCCCGGCCTTGAGGTGGCGGGCGTGGTCGCAAAAGTCGGCGCGCAGGTCACAGCGTTTACGCCCGGCGATCGCGTTTGCGCGCTGACCAACGGCGGCGGCTATGCCGAATACTGCGCCGTACCGGCAGGCCAGACGTTGCCGATCCCGGCGGGCCTTAGCTTTACCGAAGCGGCCGCCATCCCGGAAACGTTCTTCACCGTCTGGGCGAACGTCTTCCAGCTGGGTAAGCTGCAGCCTGGCGAAAGCATCCTGGTGCACGGCGGCGCCAGCGGGATTGGCACCACCGCGGTCCTGCTGTGCCACGCGCTGGGGATGACTGTCTATGCCACCGTTGGCCAGGACGAAAAAATCGCTGCCCTACGTCCCTATGCCACGGCGATTAACTACAAAACCGATGATTTTGCGGAGAAAATCGGCCAGCTGACCCACGATGAAGGCGTGGATGTTATTCTGGATATCGTTGGCGGCCCTTACTTTAACCGCAACCTTGGGCTACTGAAAAAGGATGGACGGCTGGTGATCATCGGCTTTATGGGCGGACGAATCGCTCATGAGGTTGATATTCAGACCCTGATGCTCAAGCGAGCCACCGTCACTGGCTCAACCATGCGCGGCCGGACGGCGGCGGAGAAACAGGATATTGCCGAGGCGCTGCGGCGCCACGTCTGGCCGCTGCTTGAGGCAGGGAAATGTAAGCCGCTGATCTACGCCAGCTACCCGATGGCGGAGATTGCCGAGGCGCATGCCTGTCTGGACAGTGGTCAGCATCTGGGAAAAGTGGTGATCACGATAACGTCGTGAGATACATCCCGGCGGGCAGCCGCCGGGATGGAGGGGGGCGGTTAAATCACGCCCTGGGCCAGCATGGCGTCCGCAACCTTCACGAAACCGGCGATATTCGCGCCGCGGACGTAGTTGGTCTGCTTCGCTTCACCGCCGTATTCGACGCAGGCGTGGTGAATATCCAGCATGATGTGATGCAGACGGGCATCCACTTTTTCCGCTTTCCAGCCCATGCGCGCGGCGTTCTGCGCCATCTCCAGACCAGAAGTCGCTACGCCGCCGGCATTGGCCGCTTTGCCCGGGGCAAACAGCACGCCAGCTTCCAGGAACAGGTCGGTTGCGGCGATGGTGGTCGGCATGTTGGCGCCTTCCGCCACGGCCTTCACGCCGTTGGCAATCAGCTGGCGGGCGGCATCGACGTCCAGTTCGTTCTGGGTCGCGCAAGGCAGGGCGATATCCACCGGCACTGACCACGGCTGCTGACCTTCAAGATAGGTGAGGCCAAATTCGCGTGCGTAGTCGGCCACGCGGCCGTGGGCACGCTCTTTAATGTCGATCAGGCGGGCCAGTTTTTCTTTGGTGAAGCCCGCTTCGTCCACGACGGTGCCGTTGGAGTCGGAGGCAGTGACCACCCGCGCGCCAAGCTCCATCGCTTTCTCAATGGCGTATTGCGCGACGTTGCCGGAGCCGGAAACCGCCACGCGAGCGCCTTCGAAGCCGAGACCGTGGCGTTTGAGCATCGCTTCGGTGAAGTAGATCAGGCCGTAACCGGTGGCTTCCGGACGGATCAGGCTGCCGCCAAAAGAGAGGCCTTTACCGGTGAAGACGCAGGCGCTGTTGTTGGAGAGCTTGCGCATCATCCCGGCCATAAAGCCGACTTCGCGGCCGCCGACGCCGATATCGCCCGCCGGTACGTCGGTATCCGGGCCAAGGTGGCGATAGAGCTCGGTCATCAGCGCCTGGCAGAAGCGCATCACTTCGCCATCGCTCTTGCCTTTAGGATCGAAATCGCTGCCGCCTTTCCCGCCGCCCATCGGCAGGGTGGTCAGGGCGTTTTTGAAGGTCTGCTCGAAGCCAAGGAATTTGAGAATCGACAGGTTGACCGACGGGTGGAAACGCATCCCGCCTTTATACGGGCCGATGGCCGAGTTGAACTGCACGCGCCACGCGCGGTTGACCTGGACCTGATTGCGGTCGTCAACCCATACCACGCGGAACTGGATCACACGCTCCGGTTCCACCAGACGTTCCAGCAAAGCAAGCTGACGATAGCGCGGATTTTCCTCAAGGAAAGGCCACAGGGTGGTCATTACCTCCCGGACGGCTTGAGCAAATTCGGTTTGATGCGGATCGCGCTGTTGAACGCGGGTGAGAAAGCCTTCCAGAGTGCACGTCTGATCCATAGATATCAGTTCCCCTTATGGTTGTGGTTGCATGTATTTATTATGGTTCGGTCCTTGAAAAAACCGATTTTCCGACTATAACACCGCTAATCCTTAGGCAAGCAAGGAAAAATTGAGCCGACAACAAAATTTATAATCGCCCGCCGGTCATAACTAAAAGCGATGACGCAGCGGCGGGCGGATCAGCAGACGGAAAAGGTGGGGCGCTGGGCGATAAAGGCGTGCAGCAGCGGAATATCGGCCGGGGCAAGATCGAGGGTCAAGGCGTCAGCGGGCAGGCACCAGCGCAGCTGACTGTGATAATGGGCCAGCGGCGTGCCCTGAAAATGCGGTACCCACCAGGCGTGCAGATGGATCTGGCGACCGGAGACCTCCCGCTGATGGCTGGCGATATAGCATGTCGGACGGGCGATGATACCCATTTCCTCCTGTAGCTCGCGGGTCAGCGCCTGCGGCTGGCTTTCACCTGGCTCCACTTTGCCGCCAGCGAACTCCCACATTCCCGGCTGGTCGGCGTGGGGCGGGCGCTGCGCCAGCAGAATCTTGCCATCCTGTTCAATAATGGCCGCGACAACATCAATCATTTTTAGCATAAGCATCAACGTTAATAAGACGAATCTGGCCTATTATCACCGCCATAGACCTTGACTGACAACCGCCAACCCTGCTGGAGACCTCCGTGCTTGATAGCCACCTGCATCCGCGCCTTAAACCCCTGCTTAACGCTGTCGCCGGCGCCCTTGACCGTCCGGGCATCTCACCAGACGGGCTGACGCTGCTCGGTTTTGCCATCGGCGTGCTGGCTCTGCCTTTTCTGGCGCTGGGGTGGTATGGCGCGGCGCTGGCGGCCATCCTCCTCAACCGCCTGCTGGATGGCCTGGACGGTGCTCTGGCGCGGCGGCGCGGGCTCACGGACGCGGGCGGCTTTCTCGATATTGCGCTGGATTTTCTCTTCTACGCCCTGGTGCCGTTCGGCTTTATTCTGGCGGATCCGCTTAACAATGCGCTGGCGGGCGGCTGGCTGCTGTTTGCCTTTATCGGCACCGGCAGCAGCTTTCTCGCTTTTGCCGCGCTGGCGGCCAGACATCAAATTGCCAATCCCGGCTACGCCCATAAATCGCTGTACTATCTCGGGGGACTGACGGAGGGGACGGAGACCATAATGTTGTTTGTCCTCGGCTGCCTGTTTCCGGCGCATTTCGCCTGGCTGGCGTGGCTGTTTGGCGCGCTGTGCTGGCTGACGACGGCGACGCGCATCTGGAGCGGCTACCAGACGCTAAAGCGGGTGGCTACACCGTTATAACGGCGCGCGTCGCCGACAAGGACCGTTATAACGGCGCGCGTCGCCGACAAGGGGCGACGCGCTGAGGCGGGGTGCGTTACTGACTGCTTTCAGGGCCGCGCTCGCCGCGGGCGACCGGATTGTGCGGGTTGCTGCTCCATTCGTACCAGCCGCCGTCGTACACCGCGACGTGCGGCCAGCCCATAGCCCGGGCATACATAAAGGTTTCCGAGGCCCGCCAGCCGGTCCCGCAATAGAACGCCACCTGCTGGCTCGGCAGAATGTTCCACTGGCGCCACAGGGCAGCAATATCGTCGGCGCTGCGCATGGTGCCGTCCGGGTTATGGAAATCCTCCATGTGGGTGGAGTCGCTCCCGGCGTGGCCCCAGCGGGCGCCGGCGATGTCGCCCTTCGGTTTGATATAGCTATAGCCGCTGGTGGTGCCGATAAACTCCGGCCACGAGCGGACGCTGACCAGCGAGGCATCCTGACGATGCAGCAGGCCGCGGGCCTGTTCGGTATCCAGCATCAGCTGCGGCTGGCCGGGGATCGGCGCGCCGAAGTCTGGCGCCGGCTGCTGGGCCGGCGGCATACCGCGCTCCACCGGCAGCCCGGCGTCGGACCAGGTCTGCCAGCCGCCGTCAAGCAGGCGCACGTCTTTGACCCCGGCGTAGAGCATGATCTGCGCCACCCGCGCTGCGGCGTAGACGTCGCGACCGTAGAGGATCACTGTGGTGTCATGCCGGATGCCGTGCTTCGCCAGCATCGCCTTCAGCTGCGCATCGGACACTTTATTCCACAGCGGTTCGCTCTCCACCTCATTGGTATCGATGTAGCCCGCGCCAGGGATATGGCTCAGCAGATAGAGTTTCGGCGCTCCCCAGGCGGCTTCAAACACTTTCCAGTCGCCGGTTGGGGCGGCGGTTACGCTTTTCCCTTGCTGCAGGTCGTGCAGCCACTGCGGGTAGACCAGCTGTTCAAAGTGCGGCAGTTTTTGCAGGCGGTCGGTCTGGCTCAGCGCATCGCTCAGCGTGCTGAGCCGGGTGAAACCCGCTTGTTTCAACCGCGCCGCGACGCTGACGTTATCCTCCGGACTGCCGTACAGCGCGACGGGGGTATCAGGCTGGATCTGGTGCTGCTTAGCCCAGGCGCGGAGCTGATCGTCGCTCATGGCGCCGAGCCAGCGGGCGGAAAGATTCAGGGCCTGCGGCTCATGGCCTTCCGGGCCGTTGGCGCGCTGCGGCCAGCCGTTGTAATAAGCGCTCAGGCGGGTGTCAATGGCCACGCCGTGCTGCTGTTGCAGATGAGATAAGGTGAGCGCAGGCATGGTTTCAGCGGCGCAGGTGGTGGAAGCAGCAAGCCCCATAAGCAGGGCGAGTGCGGTCAATTGAGAAACACGTTTCATCGAAATGCCCGACGGTAAAAAGTGGAGGGCGTATTCTCCGCTCGCCAGGCATCGATTTCTTTGCGGTAACGCAGGTTTGCACGCTATTACTCTTCATTGCCAGCGCTCCATCGCCAGGCAGCGCCCCGCCGGCGGACCGTCCTCGCGATCGTGGGTCACAAGGATCGCCGGAATGGCCTGGCGGGCCAGTTCCTCAAAAACCCAGCGGCGGAACCCGGCGCGCAGGGTGGCATCCAGGCGGCTGAAGGGCTCATCGAGCAGCAGCGCCTCGGGGCGCGCCAGCAGCGCACGTAGCAGGCTCACCCGCGCCCGCTGCCCGCCGGAGAGCGTGGCCGGATCGCGTGGGGCGAAGCCAGCCAGTCCGGCGCGGTTGAGCGCCTGCTCGACTGCGACTTTTCGCGCCTCGCCGCGCACGCACTCCGGCAGCGCCAGCTGTAAATTTTGCCCGACGCTGAAATGGTCGAACAGCAGAGGGTCCTGAAACAGGATGCCGATGCGCCGACGCTCCGTCGGCAGCGTATCGCAGCGCCGTTCGTTGAGCCACAGCTCGCCTTCGGCGCGAAAATCGCCTGACAGGGCGCCAATCATCCAGGCAAACAGCGTCGATTTCCCGCTACCGGAGGGGCCCATCAGCGTCAGCACCTCGCCAGGCGCCACCGAAAAGGTAACCTCCCGCAGCAGCGGCTGGCGTTTCACGCTCAGGGTCAGATGGTTTACGGTTAGCACTAGCGAAGTCCTCGTCGGTAGCGGCCCGCCAGCCAGGCCAGCAGAGCCGTCAGGGTAAAGCATACTGCCGGCAGCAGTAATTGCCACAGCGCCTGGGCGGCGAGCGTCTGCACCTCGCCGCCGCTGCTGAGCGCCACCGCCTGGCTGGTGAGCGTCGGAATTCGGCCGGCCCCCAGCCATAGCGTCGGCAGATACTGCGCGATACTCACGGAAAAGCCCACCGCCAGCGCGGTCAGCAGCGGGCGGGTCAGCGAGGGCAGGGTCACCAGCCAGAAAATACGCGTAGCTCCCCAGCCAATCGTGCGGGCGATAACCGTCAGCCGCGGGTCGCGCTGGCGCCAGGCCGGGCGCAAAATAAACAGCATCCAGGGCACTACCCACAGCAGATGGCCCCACAGGACGGTCAACCAGTCGCCGTCAAGCCAGGCGTACAGCGCCAGCCGATACTGGCCATCGGCCAGCGGCAGGGCCGGCAGCACCAGCGGTAGCCAGACCCAGCCATCCCCTCGAGCCGGACCGCAGGCCAGCCACAGCAGGCAGACGGCCGCGCCGAGGGCGCAGGCCGCCAGCGCCAGGCCAAGGCTGTTGCCAAGAGCATCCATCTGCGGCGGCGTCGAGCGGGCCAGCCCCGCCAGCAACAGGGCGCCCAGCAGGCCGCTCAGCGGCAGCAGCGTCGCCAGCAGGCGCCCGGGCAGGGCATGAGGATGAGGGTGACGAACACCGCGCAGATCGGGCAGACGCCGACGCTGTAGCCGCCATCCGCCCCAGGCGATCAGCGCCATCCCGCCAAGGATCGCCAGCAGCAGCAGGCTGGCCAGCGTCCCTTTGGCCTGCTGCAGGTCGTCGCCCTGGCTTAACCACTGCCACGCCAGTACGGCGAGCGTGGGCGGATTGCCAGGCCCCAGCACCAGGGCGACATCGACCGCCGACAGACTCCAGGCGGTGGTGGCCAGCAGCACCATGCCGAGGGCGGGGAGGGTGGCGGGCAGCACCAGCCAGCGCAGGCACTGCCAGCGGCCATAGCCAAGGCTCTTCAGCGCAGTCGCCTGGTCGGCGAGGCGTTTCTCCCCCAACAGGCCATACAGCACCCACAGCATAAAGGCGCTCTCTTTCAGGGCCATCGTCAGGCCAAGCCCGATGCCGTACCGGTCAACCGGCGGCGACAAGAACGGCAGCTGCTGCCAGAGCCAGCCCCCTTCGGCGAACAGCAGCAGCGCCGCCGTCGCCAGGGCAAGATGCGGCACCGCCAGCAGCAGCGGCAGACGGGAAGCCAGCTGTCGCCAGCGCGGCGAGGGCCAGAGGGCTGCGGCAACGGTCAGGGCGATCAGCAGCGCACCGCCGACGGACAGCAGCGTCGAGACAAGGGTGGCGGCCAGCGCCTGGCCCAGCTGCGGGTCGGCGAACAGCGCCCGCCAGTGGACCGGGGAGCGCGCAGCGCCCACCAGTTCCCCGGCGGCGGGGAGCAGCGGCAGATAGATCGCCGCCATTGTCCCCCAGGCCAGCAGGATCAGTGGGTACCGTAGCGACGCAGCCATTCCTGCTCCAGCGCGTCAACCCATGCCGCGTGCGGCTCGGCAAGCACCGGCGGCAGATCCTGCGGCACGGTGGCCGCCAGCGCCTGCCGCTGGCCGTCAGGCAGACGCTGCGGGTCCAGTACGCTCGGATCGCCCCAGACGGCGGCATCGGCCTTGCGCAGCTGCGCTTCGGGCGAGATCAGGAAATTGGCCACCACTTTGGCGCCCGCGACGGCGCGGGCGTTAGCCGGGATGGTAACGAAATGGACGTTGCCGAGGGTCCCCGCCGTAAAGCCGAAGCTGTAGCTGTCCGTCGGTAATTCGCCGCTGGCGGCTTTCTGTCGGGCGTGCAGCGGGTTAAAGGTGAGCGATAAGCGGAGGGTGCCCTGGTTGAGCATGGTATCCATCCGTGCCGGGGACGCCGGGAAATCTTTCCCCGCTCGCCACAGGGCCGGGTGCAGCGCATCGAGATAGCGCCACAGCGGGGCCGTGACCGCCGCGAAGGTCGCCGCCTGCGGCGGCTGGCGCAGGGCGGCTGGCTGGTCGGTGAGGGCAATCAACAGTTGCTCCAGCAGGGCGGTGCCAGTGAAGTCCGGCGGCCGCGGATAGGTTACGCTGCCCGGATGGGCTCTGGCGAAGGCCAGCAGCGCCTGCGGGCTGGTGGGCGGCTGCGGCGTTTGCCCGCGGCGGGCGATAAACGTCAGCTGGGCGCTACCCCACGGCGACTCCGCGCCCTCGGTGGCGACAGAAAAGTCTTCCCGAACCGGCTTTTGCAGATCGACAAAGCGCCAGTTGGGCAGCGATTCGGCCCAGCCGGTGAGCAACAGGTTGGCCTGTTTTAGGGTGCGAAAGTTCTCGCCGTTGATCCACAGCAGATCCACCGACCCGCCCCGGCGACGACCGGCCTGCGCCTCGCTCTGGATGCGTTTCACTGCGTCGGCGGCGTCGGCGACAGGCACGATACGCAGGTCGATGGCGTAGTGGCGTTTCACCTCCTCGCTGACCCACGCCAGATACCGGTTGACGGCCGGGTCGCCGCCCCAGGCGTTAAACCAGACGGTCTGCCCGCGGGCTTCGGTCTGGATCTGCTGCCAGCGGTCGTCGGCATGAACCGCCAGCGGCAAGAGGAGCAGCAGGCACAGACAGAGGCTGTAATCACGCAAACGGCGCATCGTTACTCCTTATTGTGTGAGGAAGAGGTGGGCAGCTGGCACAGGCCCTGGGCCGGGATTGCCATCGCGGCATTAAACCGCGCCGATAAATTTTGCAGGCCAATCAGGGCGGTCAGCTCGGTGAGCGCCCGGGCGTCAAAATTCGCGGACAGCGCGCTGCGCAGGGCATCATCTACCGCTGGCGGCGTCTGGGTGGCGGCTTCGGCATAGGTCAGCGCCAGACGCTCTTTTTCGCTGAACAGCGTACTGCTGCGCCAGTCGGCGACCGCCAGCAGCTTGTCCTGGCTCCCGCTCCGCGCCGCGAGGGTCATGCTGGTGATATCGATACAGAATTCGCAGTGGCACAGCTGGGCGATGCGGGCGCTGACCAGCGAGCGCAGCACCGGCTCCAGCGGCGAGCGGCGGCGTTCAATATAGCCCACGAACAGCGAAACCAGATAAAACAGCCACGGGATCCGTCCCCACCAGCGAATGGGGCTCAGCACCTGGCCGTAATGCCGGCGGTGCAGCCAGGCCTGCGGACGAAGGATCAGGGGGACAGAATCCAGCGGGGGTAAGCTCATGGCGACGATCTCTTATGACGTTCACGGTAAATATTTTTGGCGATAGAGATGACTACCGCCAGGGCAAAAAGCAGCGAAAGCCCGGTGGCCAGCCAGAAGGTGCCCCCGGTGAGCAGACTCCCGGCCCAGGAATAGACGATGGTCGCTGGCAGCTGGCCCACGCCGGTGGCCAGCATAAAGGGCCAGAAGCGCAGCGTGGTCAGCCCCGCGGCATAGCTGACCGGATCAAACGGCACAAACGGCAGCAGGCGACAAATGAGGATCGTCTGCGGGCCAAAGCGGGTGAAATAACCGTCAACGCTGCGCAGCACCGTGCGGCCGGTGAGTTTTTCCACCACTTCGCGCCCGAGCGCTCTGGCGATGCAGAAGCAGAGCCCGGCCCCGACCATGGCGCTGAACCACGACAGCGCCCCGCCCCAGAAGGCGCCGAACAGCGCGGCGTTCGCCAGGGTAATCAGGAAAGCCGGCAACGGGGCGACGATCGCCTGGAGGATCATCAGCGCAAAAGAGACCAGCGCGGCCTGCGGCCCCCAGGCGGCGATAAACCCTTCGACATGCTGCGGATCCAGCGACGCTAACGCCGCCAGGCTCTGCTGCAGAAAGGCACGCCCGCCGGGGAACCACAGCCAGGCGGCCAGCGCGGCGACGGCCACGACGGCAAGGGCCAGCCGGGCGCGGCGCAGGTGATGGCGATCAGGTCGGGTCATGGCGCACCTCCTCACTGCACGCCGCCACGCGACGGGCGCGGGCAAACCGTTTGCCCATCTGCACCAGGGCAAACAGCAGTCCGCCGGCGAGGCTCAGTTTGAGCGCGAAGGCGAGGGTCACCCCCTCGCGGGCCAGTTCGCTGGCCATCACCGAATAGATGACCAGACCCGGCAGGGTGGTGACGGCGGAGATCAGGGTAAAGGGCCAGAAGCGGATCGCCGTCAGACCGTAGGCGTAGTTCTGAATGTTGTAGGGAAAGAGCGGCACCAGGCGGGTGAGGATCAGGAAATCGCTACCGCTGCGGGCGATACCGCGCTCAATCGCCTGAAAGACGGCGGTATGGCCCACATAGCGCTGCAGCAGATCGCGCCCAAGCCAGCGGGCAAGCAAAAACGACAGCGAAGAGGCGACGGTGGCGGCGGCAAACGAGAGCAGGGAGCCTGGCAGCGGGCCGAAGAGCATCCCACCGGCGATCACCAGCAGGCTGCCGGGGATGAGACACAGGGTGGCAATGATAAATAGCGCAACATAGACCAGATATCCCCAGGCGCCATGATGGCGCAGGGTGTCCTGAAGCAGATGCAGATGAGTCAGCAGATCGTGGAGACCGACGCGATGGCTGATCACGGCCAGCGTGTCCACCAGCGCGAGAAGTCCCAGCCCTTTACCAATGGCCGGATGACGGCTTCTTTTGCATGGGGGTTCTCCTGTACAGCCTGGGCGCGGTGGACATCAAAAAGTGCGCGCGACAGTATCCTGTTCCGACAACGGTCACAATGCTTTACCGTCGCTTTGTTGATTTTGCTCAGGAAATTCTGCCCCCCGCAGAGCGGGAGGCGAGAGAAGGGGCGAATTATGGTCGGAAGGTGGCCCACACCGGCGCGTGGTCGGACGGTTTTTCCATCCCACGGATCTCATAATCGATCCCGGTCTCCACGCAGCGCTGCGCCAGAGGCTGGCTGGCCAGCAGCAGGTCGATGCGCAGCCCGCGGTTATCGTCGAAGCCTTTGGAGCGGTAATCAAACCACGAGAAGTGCTCCTGATTGTCCGGGTTAGCCTGACGCCAGGTGTCCACCAGCCCCCAGCCCAGCAGGCGGTCCATCCATTCCCGCTCTTCCGGCAGGAAGGAACATTTGCCGGTGCGCAGCCAGCGTTTGCGGTTCTCTTCGCCGATACCGATGTCGAGATCGGTAGGACTGATGTTCATGTCGCCCATGATCAGCACCGGCTGCTCTTTGTTGAGTTCGGTCTCCAGATAGTTCTGCAGATTTTGATAGAACGCCGCTTTGGCCGGGAATTTGATTTCATGATCGCGACTCTCACCCTGCGGGAAATAACCGTTAATCACGGTGACGTTGCCGAAAGGCGATGGGATCTCCGCCATGATGATGCGGCGCTGAGCCTCTTCGCCATCGCCGGGAAAGCCGCGGCGGACGGCAATCGGCGTCTCTTTGGTCAGCAGCGCGACGCCATAATGGCCTTTCTGCCCGTGATAAAAGACGTTGTAGCCGAGCCTGGCAACTTCTTCCAGAGGGAACATATCGTCGTGAACTTTGGTTTCCTGCAGGCCAATCACGTCCGGCTGGTGTTTTTCGACGATGGCGGCCAGTTGGTGTGGGCGGGCACGCAGGCCGTTGATATTAAAAGAGACGAATTTCATAGTCGCTGCCACTGTGCAAGGTGAATAGTGCAGGGATGGTAGCAGAAATTCGCCAGGCTGGCTGCCACCGGATGCGTCATTCTGCCAATCGCTGCACATGCTTGTGCCGCTGATGCCCTCATAGTGGGCATGTCGCGCCAAAAAAGGGCAAATAGCTACGATAAATTTCGCAGAGGATCACAATTACAGAATTATATCTTACCGTTGCATAACTTATCTTTGTTAATCACTGTTTATCCCCCTTTATCGGATAGTTATTCACTAAATATGCATTTTATGTGAATGGCGAGTGGTTGTAACTCTTTGATTTTGCGTTATCTCATCCGGTTTATGCATTTTTATCGCTGGCTGGCACGAACCGTGCAATCTACATTTACAGCGTAATAACTCATATTTATTAACATTATTGCTACTTTTAATTTACCGGAAGAGGTCGATATGTCTCAGTCAATTACGCGTAACCACTTTGATGAATGGATGATGCCGGTCTACGCGCCAGCGGCGTTTATTCCGGTGCGGGGCGCCGGGTCGCGGCTGTGGGATCAGCAGGGTAAAGAGTATATCGATTTTGCCGGCGGCATCGCCGTGAACGCGCTGGGGCACGCCCATCCGCGTCTGGTGCAGGCCCTGACCGACCAGGCCGGCAAATTCTGGCATACCGGCAACGGCTACACCAATGAGCCGATCCTGCGTCTGGCCAAAATGCTTATCGATGCCACCTTCGCCGACCGGGTCTTCTTCTGTAACTCCGGCGCCGAGGCCAATGAGGCGGCGCTCAAGCTGGCGCGAAAATATGCCCACGATCGCTTTGGCAGTGAAAAAAGCGGCATCGTCGCCTTTCAGAACGCTTTCCACGGGCGGACCCTGTTTACCGTCTCGACGGGCGGTCAGCCGGCCTATTCCCGGGATTTTGCCCCGCTGCCGCCGCAGATCCAGCATGCCGTCTTTAACGATCTCGAGTCGGCAAAAGCCTTAATCAACGATCAAACCTGCGCGGTGATCGTCGAGCCGGTGCAGGGCGAAGGCGGCGTGGTGCCGGCCAACGTCGAGTTTTTACGCGGCCTGCGCCAGCTTTGCGACCAGCACAACGCTCTGCTGATTTTCGATGAAGTGCAGACCGGGGTCGGGCGCACCGGCGAGCTGTATGCCTATATGCACTACGGCGTGACGCCCGATGTGCTGACCACCGCCAAAGCGCTGGGCGGCGGTTTCCCTATCGGCGCGCTGCTGGCGACAGAGGCCTGCGCCAGCGTGATGACCGTCGGTACCCACGGCACCACCTACGGCGGCAACCCGCTGGCCGGGGCCGTGGCCGGCGAGCTGCTGTCGATCGTCAACACCCCGGAAGTCCTCTCCGGCGTCAGACAGCGCCACCAGTGGTTTTGCGAGCGTCTGCAGGCGATCAACGCCCGCTATGGTCTGTTCAAGGAGATCCGCGGCCTGGGACTGCTGCTCGGCTGCGTACTGAACGACGCCTGGGCCGGGAAGGCGAAAACGCTCAGCAACCTGGCGGCGGAAGAGGGGGTGATGATCCTGATCGCCGGCGCTAATGTGGTGCGTTTTGCGCCGGCGCTGAACGTCAGTGAAGAAGAGGTGAATAGCGGGCTGGATCGCGTCGAGCGGGCCTGCGCGCGTTTCGTGGCAGGAGTCTCATCATGATGGTTATTCGACCGGTGGAGCCGGGCGATTTGCCCGGGCTGCTGAAGCTGGCAGCGGAGACCGGCGGCGGGCTGACCTCGCTGCCGGTGGATGAAGCGACCCTCGCGGCGCGGATCGCCCGCTCGCAGCAGACCTGGCGCGGCGAGCTACCGAAAAGCGAGCAGGGCTATGTCTTTGTGCTGGAGGAGAGCGAAAGCGGCGCGGTGGTGGGCATCTGCGCGATCGAGGTGGCGGTGGGGCTCAACGATCCCTGGTATAACTACCGGGTCGGCACCCAGGTCCATGCCTCGAAGGAGCTCAACGTCTATCAGGCGTTGCCGACGCTGTTTCTCAGCAACGACCATACCGGCAGCAGTGAGCTGTGTACCCTGTTCCTCGACCCGCAGTGGCGCAAAGAGGGCAATGGCTATCTGCTGTCGAAATCGCGCTTCTTATTTATGGCCGCCTTTCGCGAGCGCTTCAATGAGAAGGTGGTCGCCGAGATGCGCGGGGTGATTGACGAGCAGGGCTACTCGCCGTTCTGGGAGAGCCTGGGCAAACGCTTTTTCGCCATGGAGTTTTCCCGCGCCGACTACCTGTGCGGCACCGGACAGAAGGCTTTCATTGCCGCCCTGATGCCCAAGCATCCGCTGTATATCGATTTCCTTTCCCCTGAGGCGCAGGCGGTGATCGGCAAGGTTCATCCGCAGACCGCCCCGGCCCGGACGGTGCTGGAGAAAGAGGGGTTCCGCTACCTGAACTACATCGATATTTTCGACGGCGGCCCGACTCTGGAGTGCGACATCGACAGGGTGCGGGCGATCCGCAAAAGCCGTCTGGTGACCACCGAGGCCGGTGAAACCCCACCCGGTGACTGGCCGCTGTGCCTGGTGGCGAATGAACAGTATCACCAGTTCCGCGCTCTGCTGGTGCATGCCGACCCGGATGGCGACACCCTGACCCTCAGCGCCCGCGAACTGGATATGCTGAAGTGTCATGCCGGCGACCAGGTGCGCATGGTGCGCCTGATCCCTGAGGAGAAAACCGCATGAGTCTGTGGATTAATGGCGAGTGGCGGCCCGGTCGTGGGCCAGGTTTCAGTAAACAGGATCCGGTTAACCTGAAGGTTGTGTGGCAGGGCGAAGCGGCGGATGCCGGGCAGGTTGCTGAGGCGGTGGCGGCTGCCCGCCAGGCGTTCCCGGCCTGGGCGCGGCTGCCGTTTGCCGACCGTCAGGCGATCGTTGAAAAGTTTGCCGCCCTGCTGGAGGCCAGTAAGGCTGAGCTGACGGCGATGATCGGCGCCGAGACCGGAAAGCCGCGCTGGGAGGCGGCCGGGGAAGTGACGGCGATGATCAACAAGGTGGCGATCTCGGTGAAGGCCTACCACGTCCGCACCGGCGAACAGCACAGCGATCTGCCCGACGGCGCCGCCACGCTGCGTCACCGGCCGCATGGCGTGCTGGCGGTGTTTGGCCCCTATAACTTTCCCGGCCATCTGCCGAACGGGCATATCGTGCCGGCGCTGCTGGCGGGCAATACCGTGGTCTTTAAACCCAGCGAACTCACCCCGTGCAGCGGCGAAGCGGTGGTGAAACTATGGCAGCAGGCCGGCCTGCCCGCCGGGGTGCTCAACCTGGTGCAGGGCGGTCGGGAAACCGGCGAGGCGCTCAGCGGTCAGGCGGATATCGACGGGCTGCTGTTTACCGGCAGCTCAACCACCGGTTTTCATCTGCATCGCCAGCTGGCCGGGCAGCCGCAGAAGATCCTCGCGCTGGAGATGGGCGGCAATAACCCGCTGATCGTCGACGACCCGCGGGACGTGGATGCCGCGGTGCATCTGACCATCCAGTCCGCCTTTATTACCGCCGGCCAGCGCTGCACCTGCGCCCGCCGTCTGCTGGTCCGGCGCGGCGAGGCGGGCGATGCCTTCCTCTCCCGGCTGGTGACGGTGAGCCAGCGGCTGATCCCGGCGGCGTGGGATGCCGAGCCGCAGCCGTTTCTCGGCGGGCTTATCTCTGAACCGGCCGCGCAGAAAGTGCATCAGGCCTGGCTGCAGCGGGTCGCCACTGGCGCGGTCACGCTGCTGGAGCCACGTTTATTGCAGGCCGGAACGTCGCTGCTAACGCCGGGGATTGTCGACATGAGCGACGTGGCCAATGTTGAAGATGAAGAGGTGTTTGGCCCGCTGCTTGGCGTCTGGCGCTACGACACGTTCGAGGAGGCGATTGCCTTAGCCAACGCCACCCGCTTCGGCCTCTCCTGTGGGTTAATCTCTCCGGAACGGGAGAAGTTTGATCGACTGCTGCTCGAGGCGCGGGCAGGGATAGTCAACTGGAACAAACCGCTGACCGGGGCGGCGAGTACCGCGCCGTTCGGCGGCACCGGGGCGTCCGGTAACCATCGTCCGGGGGCCTGGTATGCCGCCGATTATTGCGCCTGGCCGATGGCCAGCCTTGAATCGCCGACCCTGACGCTGCCCGCCAGCCTGAACCCGGGGCTCGACTTTCTGGCCGGGGAGGCGTCATGACCGCCCGCGAAGTCAACTTTGACGGTCTGCCCGGGCTGACCCATCACTACGCCGGGCTCTCCTTTGGCAACGAGGCTTCCACCCGGCACCGCCACCGGGTGTCGAACCCGCAGCTGGCGGCAAAGCAAGGGCTGAAAAAAATGAAAGCCCTCGCCGACGCCGGCTACCCGCAGGCAGTGATCCCGCCGCACGAGCGACCGAACGTGCCGCTCCTGCGGCAGCTGGGCTTTCGCGGCAGCGATGAGCAGGTGGTGGCCCGGGCGGCGCAGCAGGATCCGGATCAGCTGTCGGCGGTAAGTTCGGCCTCGGCGATGTGGGTGGCGAACGCGGCGACGGTCTGTCCCTCCGCCGATTCGCTGGATGGCCTGGTGCACCTGACGGTGGCAAATCTGCAGGATAAATTCCACCGCGCCAGCGAAGCACCGACCACAGAGGCGCTGCTGCAGGCGATATTCCCCGACCGCACGCGATTTGCCATCCACCCGGCGCTGCCCGCCTCGGCCTGGTTTGGCGACGAAGGGGCGGCGAACCATAACCGTCTCGGCGGCGAGTATGGCGCCCCCGGCGTCCAGCTCTTTGTCTATGGCCGCCGCCGGGGGAGCGAGGAGGCCCCGCGTCGCTATCCGGCGCGGCAAACCCTTGAGGCCAGCCAGGCGGTAGCGCGCCTCAATCAGGTCAATCCCCGTCAGCTGATCTTCGCCCGCCAGCATCCGACGGCGATCGACACGGGGGTTTTTCATAACGACGTCATCGCGGTGAGCAACCGTCAGGTCCTGTTGTGCCATGAGCAGGCCTTTGCCGACCAGACCGCGCTTCTCCAGCAGCTGGCGCAGCGGGTGCCGGGCTTCACCCCGCTGGTGGTTCCCGCCAGCCGGGTCACGGTGCAAGAGGCGGTTGCCACCTATCTGTTCAACAGCCAGCTGTTGAGCCGGGCGGACGGCAGCATGGCGCTGATCCTGCCCCAGGAAGCGCAGGAGCATGCCGGCGTCTGGGAATACCTCAATGAGCTGCTGGCCGGGGATAACCCCATCGCCGCGCTACAGGTGTTCGATCTGCGCGAGAGTATGGCCAACGGCGGTGGTCCGGCATGCCTGCGTCTGCGGGTGGTGTTGACGGCCGGGGAGTATCAGGCGGTCAATCCGCACGTCCTGATGAACGATACGCTGTTTGCCACCCTCAATGACTGGGTGGATCGCTACTATCGCGATCGCCTCACCCAGGCCGACCTCGCCGACCCGCAACTGTTAAGGGAAGGGCGCGACGCGCTGGATCGGTTGACCCAGATCCTGCAGCTCGGTTCGGTTTATCCATTTCAGCAATAAGGGGGCGCGGTGGAACACTTTCTGGCATTAACCCTGGCGGGGCGTCTGCCCCACCATTTTCACGGCGAGACGGCGCACTTTCGCTGGCACTGGCTCGGGGAGGGGATCCTTGAGCTGACGCCGCATGCGCGCTGCGAGCGCGGGCTGGTACTCTCCTGCGCCATTCATGGCAACGAAACGGCACCGGTGGAGATCGTCGACCGGCTGGTGCAGCAACTGGTTCGCGAGCAACTCCCGCTGCGCTGGCGGCTGCTGGTGATCGTCGGCAACCCACCGGCGCTGCGGGCGAATAAGCGCTATCTGCACAGCGATATGAACCGCATGTTTGGCGAGCGCTGGCGGCAGTTCCCGGCCAGTGAGGAGACGCAGCGGGCGCAGCGGCTGGAGCAGGCGGTGGCCCGCTTCTATCGCGACCACGGCGGTCCGCGCTGGCATCTCGATCTGCATACCGCCATCCGCGGGTCGCTGCATCCGCGCTTCGGCGTGCTCCCGGCCCGCGATACGCCGTGGGAGGAGGATTTTCTTCACTGGCTGGGCGGCGCCGGGCTGGAGGCGCTGGTGTTTCATCGCCAGCCAGGCGGGACCTTCACCCACTTCAGCTGCGAACGGTTCGCGGCGCTGGCCTGCACCCTTGAGCTGGGCAAAGCGCTGCCGTTGGGTGAAAACGATCTGACGCAGTTTGCCGCCGCCGAAGGAGCGCTTTCCCGGCTGCTGGTGGGGGATTTGGCCATTGCCGACGCCCCAGAGCCGCTGCGCTACCGGGTGGTACAGCAGCTAACCCGCCATAGCGATGATTTCCGCTTGCATATGGCGGATCAGACGCAGAACTTCACCCCCTTCGAACCCGGCACGCTGCTGGCGGAGGAGGGTGAGACGCGATATGTGGTGGGGCCTGAGCCGGAGTATGTCCTGTTTCCCAACCCGACGGTGGCGAAAGGATTGCGCGCTGGCCTGATGCTGGAGAAATTATCCTGAGGGCAAGCCGTCCGCCGGGCGGCCTGCTTTATTTTGCACGTCGTTTTTCGTCATCTTATTTTTTTCGTGCCCCAGTGTAAATTTGCAGATTATTCCTGGTAAAATGCTTTGTTTTTAATCTCTCCTCTTTTATACTCTCCATAATTTCTCTGCAAAACAGCAAGTTATTTATTTTTTATTGCAATTCTTCGTCTAAATTCCTTATTTTCTCCATAATTGGCGAGAAACTGTTTTTTACACTTTCATTGTTTTACTCTTGCTCTGACTAATTGACGATTAACGTCGTAAAGTTAATCTCGTCAACACGGCAACGCGCCGTAAGAATAACGTAAAGTAAGGATTGAATGATGAAGAAACTCACTGCACTGTTTGTTGCCTCTACTCTGGCTCTGGGCGCGGCTAACCTGGCACACGCCGCCGATACCACCGCTGCGCCGAGCGACAGCAAGCCGATGATGATGCATCATAAAGGCGGCCCGGGTCAGCATGACATGATGTTTAAAGGCCTGAACCTGACCGATACGCAGAAGCAACAGATCCGCGACATCATGAAGAGCCAGCGCGAAAATATGAAACGTCCGTCCCTTGAAGAACGCCGCGCGATGCACGATCTGATCGCCAGCGACACCTTCGATAAGACGAAAGCGGAAGCGCAGATCGATAAGATGGAAGCGCAGCATAAAGCGATGGCGCTGTCCCGTCTGGAAACGCAGAACAAGATCTACAACATTCTGACTCCAGAGCAGAAAAAACAGTTCAATGCTAATTTTGAGAAGCATCTGACAGAACGCAACGCGCCGGCAGGTAAAATGCCTGCACCAGCTGAATAATAATGTAGCGTACTGAATCAAGACCGCCGGTCTTGCCCAATAATGCCATCAGGCGTTGGGCAGGACCGGCGGTTTTTTATTGGTGGCTTCTCAGCCCAGCGGGTGCAGCGGGTAGTTGCCGCTGAGCAGAGGCTTACAGAGGATCTTGTAACCATCCTGGTCAAACCCGGCGGGCAGACGGGTCAGCTCAGCGGCCTGGTCGAGCGAGTCGACGGCGCCCAGCCACAGCCAGTTATGAATGACGTGATACTGCGTCATATCTGCCCCGCGCTCCTCAAGCGCCACCGGCCCCGCCCACGGCCAGCACACCAGCTGCAGTCTGCTCATCTGCGCCAGCAGGCGCTGGCGGTGCGCCTCCACGCTCTCCTTTCCACAGCAGGCGCCGGCGCAGCGGCCCAGCGCGGAGCGAAAGCAGGCGCGGCCGCGGCTGAGCGGCTCCAGGCCGAGCAGGCCATAACAGAGGCGCTGTTCGTCAGCAAGGGTCTGCAGCATCTGCAGCGCCGCCCGCCGGTTGGCGAACAGACCATAGAGATGCTGCTGGTGCGAGAAATCAACCTCGCGGGCATAGACAATCTGCGGCCGGTCGTCCGCAAGCAGCCAGGCGCAGAGCTGCTTGTTACGCCGTAGCCGCTTGTTAAACAGCGGCTGCTGCTCTTTAATCAGCTGCGCCTCCAGCAGCAGCGCTCCCAGTTCACCTGCGGTGCGCTGCCAGGTGATACGCCGCGACTGACGCAGCATCGCGGCCTCTTCGGGGGTGCGCAAATGGGACAACACGCGGCTGCGGAGGTTGACGCTCTTACCGATATAGAGCGGCATCGTGTCGCTGTCGCCGTGAAACTGATAGACGCCCGGTAGCTTTGGCAATGTCTCCAGCCACGGGCGAAGGTGTTCGGGATATTCATAGATCGCCGCCGCCTCAAACTCCAGACGCGGGGCAGATTGCTTTCTGGCCACAATAACTCCTGATACTGTCTATCTATCCAGTATAGCAGGCGGTTTTTGCGGCGAAAAGCGCAAAAAATAACCCCGGCGCGGGCCGGGGCGGAAGAGGGACTATTTTTTCCAGAAATCGTCAAAGACGGTGATCGGCGGCCGACGCTTGTGTTCGGTTTTCAGATACCAGCCTTCGATGGTTTTGGCGATACTGGGGTCCAGCGTTTTGCCTTCCAGATAATCGTCGATGTTATCGTAGGTGACACCCAGGGCCACTTCATCCGGCAGGGAGGGGCGATCGTCTTCCAGGTCGGCGGTCGGCAGCTTCTTATACAGATGTTCCGGGCAGCCGAGATGGGCCAGCAGCTGTTTGCCCTGACGTTTGTTCAGGCGGAAAATTGGGTTGATGTCGGTGCCGCCGTCGCCATATTTGGTGAAGAAGCCGGTAATTGCTTCCGCCGCATGATCGGTGCCGACCACCACCCCTTTGGTCATTCCGGCGATGCTGTACTGGGCCTTCATTCGCTCACGGGCTTTTTCGTTACCGCGAACAAAGTCGCTCAGTTCGATCCCTGCTTCGCGCAGCGCCTGTTCGCTGGCCAGCACCGCAGCTTTAATATTGACCGTCAACACCCGGTCAGGCTGGATAAAGGCGATGGCGTCCTGGCAGTCCTGCTCATCCGCCTGCACGCCGTAGGGTAAACGGACGGCGATAAACTGCAGGCTGCTGTCGCCGGTTTCGGCACGCAGTTCGTTAATCGCCATCTGGCATAGTTTTCCCGTCAGGGTGGAGTCCTGACCGCCGCTAATACCCAGCACCAGCGATTTAATAAACGGGTAGGTCTGCAGGTAGGATTTCAGAAAATCCACGCTGCGGCGGATCTCGCCGGCGACATCAATCTGCGGCTTTGCGCCCAGCGCCTGAATAATCTCTTGTTGTAGCGTCATCGCGCCCTCCGAAAGTGAATCTGTTTGGCAAGCTGTTGGCTTAAAGCTACCTCTTTGCCGCTGAAACGACAAGGACCGGGGTTTTGACTGCCGGAAAAGAAGGCAATCAATGACATAGGTTTTCATTATAGATGCTGTACCGCGCGTTGCGCCGCCGTCCGACGGCGGCAGATCAATCCTGTTTACGCAATAACACAATCAGACATGATTTCGCAGTTCGGCTTGAAAAATAACACTATTTATTCCAGGCTTATCGTTACACAGTAGAAGAGAGGAACCAAAATGAACAAAAGCTTAGCAGGAATACTGGGCGTCACCGTCGCGTTAACCTTACTCGCGGGCTGTACCGCTTACGACCGTACCAAAGACCAGTTTACTCAGCCGGTGGTGAAAGATGTTAAGAAAGGGATGTCGCGTCAGCAGGTGATGCAGATTGCCGGCAAACCTTCAACGGAAGTTACCATGGTCCATGCTCGCGGCACCTGTCAGACCTACATCCTCGGTCAACGAGATGGTAAAGTGGAAACCTATTTTGTGGCCCTCGACGAAACAGGCCATGTCATGAACTCCGGCTACCAGACCTGCGCTGAGTATGATACCGACCCGCGCAACGCCAAGTAAGCTTCCTACTGTTTACTGAGTCATACGTAAGCCCGACCATTGGTCGGGCTTTTTTGCGAGTACTGATGCTTATTTAATTGCGCGAATTATTTGGGTGAAAATGTGAAGGTAGTCAAAACCGGAGGTCAATGAGAGACAATTCTGTTCAACAGCGAATTATCCTCGTGGCTCAGGTTGCCGTATACTCAACCCATAAACAGAATTAACCGGATGTTACCAGTCTTACCGGCTCTCAGCGGTTACTGAAGGCCCTGGTCTCACACATTGAGGAAGCGTTCATGGAAAAGAAACACATCTATCTGTTCTGCTCGGCAGGCATGTCCACGTCACTGCTGGTCTCCAAAATGCGCGCGCAGGCAGAAAAATACGAAGTCCCGGTCATTATTGAAGCCTATCCCGAAACTCTCGCGGGTGAAAAGGGACCGGAAGCCGACGTGGTATTATTAGGCCCACAAATTGCGTATATGTTACCGGAAATTCAGCGTCTGCTGCCAAATAAACCGGTAGAAGTCATCGATTCTCTTCTCTATGGCAAGGTGGATGGTTTAGGTGTATTGAAAGCCGCCGTCGCGGCCATTAAGAAAGCTGCAGCACAATAATTTTAAATTTTAAAACTCGATGTATTTTGACGCCTGGCGGCACCCTGTTGCCGGACGTCAAAAAATAAAGAGTTTATTTTCCCGTCAAAGAGTAATTTCATACATCATCGCCGTAATAGCTTATTGCGGCTTTTAAGGGTATTGACTATGAGTAAAGTGATCGACTCGCTTGAAAAGGTACTCCTTCCTTTTGCAGTGAAAATAGGAAAGCAGCCGCATATTAATGCGATTAAAAACGGATTTATTAAATTAATGCCGCTGACCCTCGCCGGGGCCATGTTTGTATTAATTAACAACGTTTTTCTGAGCTTCGGCGAGGGCTCTTTCTTTTATTCCATGGGCATTCGCCTGGATGCCTCCACCATTGAAACCTTAAACGGCTTTAAGGCTATCGGCGGAAACGTCTATAACGGTACCCTCGGCATTATGTCGCTGATGGCGCCGTTCTTTATCGGCTCCGCGCTGGCGGAAGAGCGCAAAGTTGACCCGATGGCCGCGGGTCTGCTGGCGGTGGCGGCTTTCATGACCGTGACCCCGTATAGCGTGGGCGAAGCCTATGCGGTGGGGGCCAACTGGCTGGGCGGGCAGAACATCATCTCCGGGATGATTATCGGTCTGGTTGTCGCGGAACTGTTCACCTTCGTTATCCGTCGTAACTGGGTGATCAGACTGCCGGACAGCGTCCCAGGGTCGGTATCGCGCTCTTTTTCCGCGCTGATCCCGGGCTTCTTGATCCTCTCCATCTTCGGCATTATCTCGTGGGCTCTGGCGAGCTACGGCAGCAACTTCCACCAGATCATCATGGACTCCATCTCCACGCCGCTGGCGGCGATGGGCAGCGTGGTTGGCTGGGCATACGTTATCTTTAACTCCCTGCTGTGGTTCTTCGGCGTGCACGGCTCCCTGGCGCTGACCGCACTGGATAACGGCATCATGACCCCGTGGGCGCTGGAAAACATCGCGCTGTACAACCAGTACGGCTCTGTCGATGCGGCCATCGAAGCGGGCAAACAGTTCCACTTCTGGGCCAAGCCGATGCTCGACTCCTACATCCTGCTGGGTGGCTCCGGAGCGACGCTGGGCCTGATTATCGCCATCTTTATCGCTTCCCGCCGCGCTGACCATCGTCAGGTTGCGAAGCTGGCGCTGCCGTCAGGTATCTTCCAGATTAACGAACCGATTCTGTTTGGCCTGCCGATCATCATGAACCCGGTGATGTTCATCCCGTTCGTGCTGGTCCAGCCGATTCTGGCGGCCATTACGCTGGCGGCCTACAGCCTGGGGATTATCCCACCGGTGACCAACCTGGCGCCGTGGACCATGCCGACCGGTCTGGGAGCGTTCTTTAACAGTAACGGCAGCGTGGCTGCCCTGCTGGTCGCCCTGTTCAACCTTGGCGTCGCGACTCTGGTCTACCTGCCGTTTGTGGTGCTGTCGAATAAAGCGCAGACCGTCATCGAGCAGGAAGAGAGCGAAGAAGATATCGCTAACGCACTGAAATTCTGATACCGCGCGGTACGGGCAGCATCCCGTACCGCCTGATAAATGAGGGAAATATTATGTTTGATCTGGACAACATCGACGCGGTAGAGACCCCGGAAAATGACCTCGAAGAGGTGGTGATGGGGCTGATTATCAACTCCGGACAAGCCCGCAGCCTGGCCTATGCCGCGCTGAAGCAGGCGAAGCAGGGGGATTTTGCTGCCGCGAAAGCGATGATGGAGCAGTCGCGCCAGGCGCTGAGCGAGGCGCATCGCGTACAGACCCAGCTTATCGAAAGCGACGAAGGCGAAGGCAAAATGAAGGTCAGCCTGGTGCTGGTGCATGCTCAGGACCATCTGATGACCTCCATGCTGGCCCGTGAGCTGGTCGCCGAATTGATTGAGCTGCACGAGAAGGTACAATAGGCCATCGCGACGATGAGGCAGCCCAGGATGATGACCACCGAGATCAGTACCGCCAGAGAACAACAGCTGTTCAACGGGAAGAACTTTCATGTGGTCATCTATAACAAAACGGAAAGCGTGAGCGGGCTTCACCAGCATGATTACTACGAATTTACCGTGGTGTTAACCGGGCGCTATTACCAGGAGATCAATGGCAAACGGGTGCTGCTGGAGCGTGGGGATTTTGTCTTTATCCCGATGGGCTCGCACCATCAGAGCTTTTACGAGTTTGGTGCGACGCGGATCCTTAACGTCGGCATCAGCAGACGCTTCTTTGAGAAACATTATCTGCCGCTGCTGCCGTTTGGCCTGGTGGCCTCCCAGGTCTACGCGGTGCAGAGCGCTTTTCTTGGTTACGTAGAGTCGGTTATCGCCTCACTCAATTTTCGCGAAACGGAATTTGACGAATTTATCGAGCTGGTCTCCTTTTATGTCATTAACCGTTTACGTCACTATCGCGAAGAGCCAGTTGCCGACGTCATTCCGCAATGGTTAAAAAATACCGTTGAGGCCATGCACGATAAACTGAAATTTGGTGAGGGCGCGCTCGAAAATATGGTTCAGCTATCGGGCAAAACCCAGGAATATTTAACCCGGGCGACCCAGCGCTATTATGGTAAAACGCCGATGCAGATAATTAATGATATCCGTATCAATTTTGCCAAAAAGCAGCTGGAAATTACCAACTATTCGGTGACGGATATTGCGTATGAATCCGGCTACAGTAGCCCGAGCCTGTTTATTAAAACGTTTAAAAAACTGACGTCGTTTACGCCGAGCAGTTATCGCAAACATTTGACCAGTATTAATTAAACCCGCGCGGTTTTAGCCGCCCGGTTTATACCGAAAATCATTCAAGTTAACTGTCCGCATTGTTGCGGAGAGCGGCCTGCGTCCAGGCGTAGCGCCTAAGGGAGAAAAAGATGAGCCAGAAATTAAAAGTAGTCACTATTGGCGGCGGCAGCAGCTATACCCCGGAATTACTGGAAGGATTTCTGAAGCGTTATCATGAACTGCCGGTGACCGAGCTGTGGCTGGTGGACGTGGAAGAGGGCCAGGAGAAGCTCGATATTATCCATGCGCTGTGCCAGCGGATGGTGGAAAAAGCCGGCGTGCCGATGAAGGTCTATAAAACGCTGGATCGTCGCGCGGCGCTGCAGGGCGCGGATTTCGTCACCACCCAGCTGCGCGTTGGCCAGCTGAAGGCGCGTGAAAAAGATGAGCGTATTCCGCTGAGCCACGGCTACCTGGGCCAGGAGACCAACGGGGCGGGCGGGCTGTTTAAAGGTCTGCGCACCATCCCGGTGATTTTCGATATCGTGAAAGATGTTCAGGAGATTTGCCCGGACGCGTGGATCATCAACTTCACCAACCCGGCGGGTATGGTCACTGAAGCGGTCTATCGCCACACCAGTTTCAAACGCTTTATCGGCGTGTGCAACATTCCTATCGGCATGAAGATGTTCATCACCGACGTACTGCAGCTGAGCCCGAGCGATGAGCTGAATATCGACCTGTTTGGTCTGAACCACCTGGTGTTCGTCCGCGACGTACTGGTTAACGGGGTATCGCGCTTCGATGAACTGCTGGACGGCGTGGCCTCTGGCCGTCTGACCGCGAACTCGGTGAAAAATATCTTCGATCTGCCGTTTAGCGAGGGGCTGATCCGCTCCCTGCGCCTGATCCCGTGCTCCTATCTGCTCTACTACTTTAAGCCAAAAGAGATGCTGGCGATTGAGATGGGCGAGTACTATAAGGGCGGCGCGCGCGCTCAGGTGGTGCAGAAGGTGGAGAAGCAGCTGTTCGAGCTGTATAAAAACCCGGATCTTAACGTCAAGCCGAAGGAGCTGGAGCAGCGTGGCGGCGCCTATTACTCTGATGCCGCCTGCGAAGTGATCAACGCTATCTATAACGACAAGCAGACTGAGCACTATGTGAATATCCCGCATCATGGCCATGTCGATAATATCCCGGCGGACTGGGCGGTAGAGATGAGCTGCACCTTAGGTCGCGACGGCGCGAAGCCGACGCCGCGCATCACCCATTTCGATGAGAAGGTGTTAGGGCTTATCTACACCATCAAGGGGTTCGAAGTGGCGGCCAGCCAGGCGGCGATCAGCGGCGAGTTGAACGACGTAATGCTGGCGCTGAACTTAAGCCCGCTGATCCATTCCGATCGTGACGCCGAGCAGCTGGCGCGGGAGATGATCCTGGCGCATGAAAAATGGCTGCCGAACTTCGCGGCGACTATCGAAAAACTGAAATCGTAACGGGAGCGGCAAAATGGAACGCGTGTTGATCGTCAATGCCGACGATTTCGGCCTCAGTAAAGGGCAGAACTACGGCATTATTGAGGCCTGCCGTAACGGCGTGGTGACATCGACCACGGCGCTGGTCAACGGCGCGGCCATTGACCACGCCGCCCAGCTGAGCCGCAGTATCCCGGAGCTGGCGGTCGGGATGCACTTTGTGCTGACGCTGGGCGAGCCGCTGTCGGCGATGCCGGGATTAACTCGCGAGGGTAAGCTCGGGAAATGGATCTGGCAGCAGGCGGAAGAAGGTCGCCTGCCGCTGGAGGAGATCGCCCATGAGCTGGCGTGTCAGTACCGTCGTTTTGTCGAACGCTTCGGCCATGAGCCGACGCATATCGACAGCCACCACCATGTGCATATGATCGCCCCGATCTATCCCATCGTGGCGGCCTTTGCCCGCGAGAAGGGGATTGCGTTACGTATTGACCGCCAGGTGGCGGCGCAGAGTGGGCTCGATCAACAGGCGGCGCGCAGCAGCGCAGGCTTCAGCAGCGAGTTTTACGGCGAAGCGGTCTCTGAGGAACTGTTTGTGCAGACGCTGGATGCCTCACTCGCCCGTGGGGAGCGCTCCCTGGAGGTGATGTGTCATCCGGCTTTTGTCGATCAGACCATTATGGGCAGCGCCTACTGCTACCCGCGGCTGGGTGAGCTTGATGTGTTGACCTCTGCCTCGCTGAAAGCAGCGATAGCCGACCGGGGTTATCGTCTGGGAACCTACCGCGACGTGTAAGCCCGACGGTGGAAAGAGAAAGTGAATCAAGCCCGACACAGTGTGCCGGGCTTTTTACTACGCCGGAATAGCGGCGATTTTCGGGCTTCTCGACCACACGCGGTGCGCGGTCATCAGGGCGAGCAGTGCGTCTGCCGCTGGCGTGTCGAGAGCATCGGTGACGATGACTCCCTCTTCACCCTGGGACGGGACCTGCAGAACGGACGTCAGCTGTCGCGCATCGCCTGCCAACAGAATCGGCTTCAGATGTTTATAGGCTTCCAGAAGGTAGTAGCGCGCGTCGCCGCTCTGGCTCAGGGCGCTGAGGTCGCCGCCAGGCACCACCACAGCATCCACCGTCAGCGACGGCGAACCCGCGAAGGTGCCGGCGATCGGCACGGGAGAACCGTCGTCGGCGATGACCTCGCCCATCCGCGAGAAGAGCAGTTTGCTGTGTACGCCATGGGCCTGCAGCGCCTGCAGGAGATGGACCAGATCCTGCGCCGAGGTGTGCTCGTTGAGCAGGACGGCCACCACGCGGCCTTTCACATCCCCTTCGGCATCGGCGTAGAGGCTGAGGCTGGGGTCTTTCTCCACGCCGTTGACCGGGGAGGGCAGGGTAATGGCGCGCTGTTCATCGCTCAGTTCGAGACCTAAATTCGCCCCGACCGCTTCCGCCAGCCGCGTATCGATATGGGCCAGGTGATCGACCACTCGCTCGCGGATCCAGGTGCGGACCACTTTGCTGAGTTCGAAGCTGAAACCATCGATAATATGCTGCTGCTCAATTGGCGTCTGGCTCAGCCAGAACAGACGCGGCTGGGCGTAATATTCGCCGAACGAGGGGCTGCGCTGGCGAATTTTTTCGCCGTCGACGCGCTCGGCGAGGGACTCAAAGCCGCCGCGTTTGGCCGCCGGCGGCGTTTCACGCGGCCAGTTGTCGTTTATTGAGTTGGGCTCGTAGTTGGCCGGATTGGTGTCAATGTCCATCCGGTGCATCCCGTCGCGCTGGAAGTTGTGGTACGGGCATGTCGGACGGTTGATGGGGATTTCATGGAAGTTCGGCCCACCCAGGCGGCTAATTTGCGTATCGGTGTAAGAGAAGAGGCGCCCCTGCAGCAGCGGATCGTTGCTGAAATCAATCCCCGGTACGATATGCCCGGGATGGAAGGCCGCCTGTTCATTTTCGGCAAAGAAGTTGTCCGGGTTGCGGTTGAGAACCATTTTGCCGACCCGCTGCACCGGCACCAGCGCTTCAGGGATCAGCTTGGTAGGATCTAACAGGTCGAAGTCAAAATCAAATTCGTTCTCTTCAGGGATCAGTTGCAGGCCGAGCTCAAATTCCGGGTAATCTCCGGCCTCAATGGCTTCCCATAGTTCGCGACGGTGAAAATCGGGATCGCGACCGGTCAGCTTCTGCGCTTCATCCCACACCAGCGACGCCTTGCCGGCCACCGGTTTCCAGTGGAAGCGGACGAAAGTGGCTTTACCTTCGGCGTTGATCAGGCGGAAGGTGTGAATACCAAAGCCTTCCATGGTGCGGTAGCTGCGCGGGATGCCGCGATCCGACATCGCCCACATCACGTTGTGCAGCGTTTCCGGTTGCAGAGAGACATAATCCCAGAAGGTGTCGTGGGCGCTTTGCCCCTGCGGGATAGCCCAGTGAGGCTCAGGCTTCACGGCGTGGACAAAGTCGGGGAACTTTATCGCGTCCTGGATAAAGAAGACCGGTGTGTTGTTGCCGACCAGGTCAAAAATCCCTTCGTCAGTGTAAAACTTGGTAGCGAAACCGCGAATATCGCGGACCGTGTCCGCCGACCCTGCGCCGCCCTGCACCGTGGAGAAACGGACAAATACCGGCGTGACTTTATCCGCTGCAGAAAGAAAATCGGCTTTGGTCAACGCCGCCAGGCTCTTGTAGGGCTGGAAGTAACCGTGGGCGGCAGAGCCGCGGGCGTGAACGATGCGCTCGGGAATACGCTCATGGTCAAAGTGAGTAATCTTCTCGCGCAGAATGAAATCTTCCAGCAGCGTTGGGCCGCGGGTGCCAGCGCGTAGTGAATTCTGATCGTCGGCAATACGTACGCCCTGGTTGGTGGTCAGCGGAAAGTCTTCTCCCCCTTTGCGCTGCGGTTCGAGGGCGTCAAGTTTGCTGCTGTGGGTTTCCGGCGCTTTCAGGCTGCCGGGGGCTGTCGGTTCGGCGCCTGGGGCGGTGGGTTTCGGCGTCGGGCGCCACTCCCGATCGTCCGGCGCCAGCGAGTCGAGACCCGGCTGCGCTTCCTCGCTGTCATGGACCGGTGCCTGTTGGTGGTGAGGGTTCGGGTGCTTATCAGACATTGCTCGTCTCCTGCTTTCATTGCTAAAAGTGGTCGTTGATAAACCAAAACCCTTCTAACTATAGAACATTACGCTGTCCGCGACCGGCGAGGGGGCAGGGAGTTATCCTAAAATGCGCATCGGCGGCAGGGGGGCGACGAACGGGTCCACAATCGGCTATGATAGAGGTTTCTGTTTCCCGCTTTGTTTAGTGAATCCATTTGTTATGAAACCATTGCGCCAACAAAATCGCCCTGTCATTAGCTACGTGCCGCGCGTGGAGCCTGCGCCCCCGGAACATGCCGTGAAAATGGACCATTTTCGCGATGTCTGGATTTTGCGCGGGAAGTATGTCGCTTTTCTGCTGATGGGGGAGCATTTCCGTCGTTCACCGGCGTTCAGCGTGCCGGAATCGGCCCAGCGCTGGGCTAACCAGGTGCGTCAGGAAGGTGAGATTGAAGCCTGAGTCTGCTGCAGAAATAAAAAAACCGCTGATTATCAGCGGTTTTTTTGTGCTTACCGTTTAGCGATGCGCCAGTTCGGCCTCTTCTTCGCTATCGAAAATCGACTTGTCGGTCTGGCGCAGCCACTGGCTGGTCAGGGTGCCGGCGGTCATTGAACCGTTAACGTTCAGCGCAGTACGCCCCATATCGATCAGCGGTTCGACGGAGATCAGCAGCGCTACCAGCGTCACCGGCAGGCCCATCGCCGGCAGAACGATTAGCGCAGCGAAGGTCGCGCCGCCGCCCACCCCGGCGACGCCCGCCGAGCTGACGGTGACGATGCCCACAAGGGTGGCAATCCACATCGGATCCAGCGGGTTGATGCCCACGGTCGGCGCGACCATCACCGCCAGCATTGCCGGGTAGATACCGGCGCAGCCGTTCTGGCCAATGGTGGCGCCAAAGGAGGCAGAGAAGCTGGCAATCGACTCCGGAACGCCGAGACGACGAGTCTGGGCTTCCACGTTCAGCGGAATCGACGCGGCGCTGGAGCGGCTGGTAAAGGCGAAGGTGATCACCGGCCAGACTTTACGGAAGTACTTCAGTGGGCTAACGCCGTTAATCGCCAGCAGCAGGCCGTGGACGACAAACATGATGCCCAGCGCGATGTAGGAGGCCACCACGAAGCCGCCGAGCTTGATGATATCCTGCAGATTCGACCCGGCAACCACTTTGGTCATCAGCGCCAGCACACCGTAAGGCGTCAGCTGCATCACCAGACGCACCAGCTTCATCACCCAGCCCTGCAGGGTATCGATGGCCGTCAGCACGCGCTGGCCTTTTTCCACATCCTCTTTCAGCAGCTTAAGCGCTGCGACGCCGAGGAATGCCGAGAAAATGACGATGCTGATGATGGAGGTCGGGTTAGCCCCGGTCAGGTCAGCAAACGGGTTCTTCGGCACAAAAGAAAGGATCAGCTGTGGGACGCTAAGATCGGCCACTTTCCCTACATAGTTGCTCTGGATGGCGTTCAGACGGGCGGTTTCTGCGCTGCCCTGGACCAGTCCTTCGGCGCTGAGGCCGAACATATTGGTCACCAGCACGCCAACCAGGGCGGCGATAAGGGTGGTGAACAGCAGGGTGCCAATGCTCAGGAAGCTAATTTTTCCCAGCTGGGAGGCATTGTGCAGGCGGGCCACCGCGCTGAGGATGGAGGCGAAAACCAGTGGCATAACGATCATCTGCAGCAGCTGGACATAGCCGTTACCGACGATATTGAACCACTGGATGGAATCCTTCAGCACCTGGCTGTCAGACCCGTAGATCAGCTGCAGCGCCAGACCAAAGACCACGCCAATCGCCAGACCGACCAGCACTTTCCTGGCCAGACTCCACTGTTTATGGCGTGTTTGCCCCAGCGCAAACAGTAATACGGCGAACACGACTACGTTCGCTATTAATGGAAAGTTCATCCCCGTTCTCCTGATATTTTTATAACCTGGGCTGGTGGATAACCAGCTCTTATGACGGCAAGGTTAGCAGAAGGCGTTATTAAGGACTTATATTCAAATGGAATGGGTTATAACCAAACGGTGTTTTCTGCCGGTTTATCGCCCACTCTGGTGACTAATAAAGCGATTGAAGGTGATTTGCAGGGAATTGATCACCCCGGATGACCAGCGTATCGCGCTGTTATCCGCCAGCGTCTGCGGCATCCAGACGGCATAGACGAACAACGCCATACACAAGGCGCGTTCGAGCTGGTTACCTTTGCGCGGTGCGAGGATCGGCAACCGGAAGCGCCAGCGGCAGGGCCACAGTAGCGGTACGCCGGCAGGCGTGAGCATATCGGCGAGAATGTGGCTGAGGTAGCCCAGCACCAGACCCTGGAGGGCATCCGCCGGGATAATCCAGCTGTCAGGCACTTTCAGATAGAACAGCGTTAGCGCGCCAAATACCGCCAGCAGGCTGTGGGTAAAGCCGCGGTGGCCAAAGGCCCGCGCCACGGGTCTGGAGATCCAGCTCAACCGCTGGCCAAGAAACGACTTCGGGTGATCGATGTCCGGCAGCAGGCAGGTCAGGACCGCAGAGGGCACAATATGCCACCAGTCGCCCTGCGCCAGCACCGGCGTTAATTCTGCATTTTTGGCAAATACTGCGCAGGCGATTGAAAAGAAGAGATGGCCTTCCGCCGTCATGATCATACACCCTAAACTGTCGATTCATACAGTATAGGGTTTTTATACAGTGTACGGAAGAGGTGACGGTGTAACTCTTTGTCACAAACTCTTAGCGCGCCAGCCATCCGCCATCGACGGCCAGCGTGTAGCCGTTAACATAGTTAGCGGCAGACGAGGCGAGAAACACCACCGGTCCCTGCAGATCGCCCGGCACACCCCAGCGCCCGGCGGGAATGCGCTCGAGGATCGCCTGGTTACGCTCTTCGTCTTCGCGCAGCGGCTGAGTGTTATTGGTCGCCATATAGCCGGGGGCAATGGCGTTGACGTTGATACCCTGGCTGGCCCATTCGTTGGCCAACAGACGGGTGAGGCCGAGCAGGCCGCTTTTCGAGGCGGTGTAGGAGGGCACGCGAATACCGCCCTGAAACGAGAGCACCGAGGCAATGTTGATGATTTTCCCGCCGTCGCCCTGATGAATAAACTGTCTGGCAACCGCCTGGCTAAGGAAAAACACGGCTTTAAGATTCAGGTCAATCACCGCATCCCAGTCGCTTTCCGGGAAATTCAGGGCATCATGGCGACGAATAGTACCCGCGTTGTTGACCAGAATATCGACCCGGCCCATCGCCGCCACGGCCTGGTCAACCAGGGCAGTCATATCACTCTGATGGCTGAGATCCGCCTGTATGGCATGAAACCGACGTCCCAGCGCCTGAACCTGTTCGGCTGTATCATGGGGGATCTTGCGGTTAATGCCGACGATATCGCACCCGGCCAGCGCCAGGCCCAGCGTCATTCCCTGTCCCAGGCCGGTATCGCAACCGGTCACGATGGCGACCTTACCCGTCAGGTCGAAGGCGTTCAGTATCATATGCACCTCTGTCAGCTGATCTTCAGGCGTACCATGACGCCACCTGTCCCCAGCATAGAGGCAGAGAAACAAAATTACAATTAAAATGAAACTGTGTTTTGATTTAAGTTCTGGCGGCGTGACAGCGATCGTTGCACCCGCCAGCGGTGTTAGCCGAGCAAGTGCTCAGCAGTGAGTGCCTGCAGTGACGGGAGCTTGACGTCCGCCAGCACAAAGCGCGGGTCGCGGCTGTTCTCCGCTTCCGGCACCACGATAGACCGCATGCGCGCGGCTTTGCTGGCGATCATGCCGTTGACCGAGTCCTCCAGCGCGACGCAGCGCTGCGGGTCAACTCCCAGGGCGGCAGCGCAGTTGAGGTACACCTGCGGGTGCGGTTTGCTCCAGGGCAGATGCTCCGTAGAGGCGAGAGCAGCAAACTGGTCGCGCAGTTCAAACATATCGAGCACTTTTTCCAGCATCATCAGCGGCGAGGCCGAGGCCAGACCCACCTTCAAGCCCTGCGCTTTACACAGCGCCACCGCTTCGCGCACGCCCGGCAGCAGCGGACGGGAAGCTTCCACCAGTTCGATGGCGCGACGGATAATGCGCGCGGTGGCTTCCGCCCGGTCTACGCCGTGCCATGGCTGCTGGGCGTACCACAGATCCACCACCAGGTCGATTCGCAGACCGAGCAGGTCGGGCAGTTCATCGCGGCGACGGGTATCCACCCCCAGACTTTCCATGACCTCGACCTCCGCCTGATCCCAAAGCGGCTCCGAGTCAATCAGCAACCCGTCCATATCAAATATCGCGGCCTCAATGCGGCGCTTCGCTGACATAAGTCCTTCTCCTGTTGCGTAATCAGATAAACGAATCGGCAATCATGGTATATCATACCGCGCATTATTGGGCGAAATTCGCCGTGGCAGATAGACTTATACCCGACCTACTCGGGGGAGCGAGGGACGCCAGCGCCACGCAACAGGCAGCAGGCGAACCACCAACGCGTCTTTAACAAGGGGAACTCATGACGTACCAACAAGCTGGACGCATAGCGGTTATTAAACGCATTTTAGGATGGGTTATCTTTATTCCCGCCGTGCTGTCGACGCTGATTTCTGTGCTCAAATTTATGTATGAGCACAGTGAAAAGAAACCCGGCATTGATGCGGTAATGATGGATTTTGCGCACGTGATGATTGAGATGATGCGCTTTAACACGCCGTTCCTGAACTTTTTCTGGTACAACTCACCGCTGCCGGATTTTCACCATAGCCTGAACATCGGCTTCTGGATCATCTTCATTCTGGTGTTCGTCGGCATGGCCCTGCAGGCTTCCGGCGCGCGGATGGCGCGGCAGGCGAAATTTCTCCGCGAGGGGATTGAGGACCAGCTGATCCTTGAGCAGGCCAAAGGCGTAGATGGGTTAACCCGCGAGCAGCTCGCCGAACGCATTGTGGTTCCGCGCCATACTATCCTGGTGCAGTATTTCCCACTGTACGTGCTGCCGGTGATCGTGATTGTCATCGGCTACTTCTTCTTTTCGCTGCTGGGCTTTCTGTAAGTCAGGTGCCCGGTGAGCCGGGCTCCTTCTTATTCTGCTGGCAGGGGGCGTGGTTTACCCTGATTATCGACAGCAACGTAGATAAACAGCGCTTCCGTCGCCTTGTAGCGCTGGCCAATTGGTTCGGAAGAGACTTTTTTCACCCATACTTCGATATTGATCGTCACCGAGGTGTTGCCGCGCTTGACGCAGCGAGCGTAGCAGCACACGACGTCACCGACGGCGACCGGGCGTAAAAAGGTCATTCCATCTACGCGAACGGTCACCACGCGGCCCTGGGCGAGCTCTTTGGCCATAATGGCGCCGCCAATATCCATCTGCGACATCAGCCAGCCGCCAAAAATATCCCCATTGGCATTCGTATCCGCCGGCATGGCAAGAGTACGTAAAACCATTTCACCCTTCGGGGCGAGATCTGTTGTTGTCATGCTCTACTCTGTTGTGGTCAAAGACGATCAGCGGGATGCTACTATGAAAACGGCGCAGTGAGAATAGGGGAATACGCCCGCTGACGCGGGCGCTGCGGTTCAGAAGGAGAGAGTCACCCCGGCGTAATACGCGCGGCCAGGCTCGTTGTAGGTCGAGGCGCCAGCGTTTTCGCGATACAGTTGCTTATCAAACAGGTTACTTATTCCGGCGTTCAGGCGAATATCCCGGTTTAGCTGGTACTGAGTACCGATCCCCACGATGGAATAGGCACCAACCTCGGTAGTGGCAAGGGTCCCGGTTTCGTTGCGGATCTCCGCATACTGACGCGGCTTCTGACGGCCATAAAGCGTCCAGTTCACATTTGCAGACAGGGCGTCGTTTACCTGCCAGTCGAGCATCGTGTTAACGGTATATTTTGGGATAACCGACAGTGGATTGCCTGTCTCTTTACTTTCCGATTTGAGCATCCAGGTGGCATTGGTCCGCCAGCTCAGGATATCAGCCAGCACCGGGATCAGCAGATTTCCTTCCAGCCCTTCGACCACGGCTTTGCCGCCGTTCTGCCACTGCAGAATATTATTGCCGCTGGAGGTATAGCCCAGCACCTCGGTTCCGGAGACGATTTTGTTTTTGTAATCGTTGCGGAACCAGGTGACCCCGGCTGCGTAACCATTAAGGTTAAATTCGATACCGATCTCTTTGTTAATACTGATTTCCGGATCGAGGTCAGGGTTGCCCAGCAGATAGCAGCTGCCTTCAGCGATAGTGTTCGGACAACCGTTGCCGCGGGTGGAGAGCAAATAGCCCTCACTGGATTGATAGAGGTTAGGCGCTTTAAACACGCGCGCGATACCGGCCTTCAGCGTGAACATATCGCCCAGCGCCTGAGACACGTTGAGGCTTGGACTCCAGTTGCTACCAAACTGATTATGATAATCAAAGCGAATGCCGGGGATCAGATTGGTGCCGGGTACGGCTTCGATATTATCCTCCAGATAGATCCCGGTGAGGGTGGCGCTGTTTTTGGTACTACGTTGAGCAGGATCGCCCGAGGTTCCGGGGATAGTCTCGCCGTTGCTGTCAGTGGCCTGCATCGATGCCGGATCGTCGAGCTGATCATGGTTCCATTCCATTCCCAGCGTCAGCGTCTGGTCCGCCAGCCAGAAGAAAGGCACATTGAATTCCGAGGTCGTACGCCAGGATTCCAGACGGCTGGTGGCATAATCCTCACTGTTGATCATGCCCTCGACGCGGCCAGTGGAACCTTCCTGCAGGCGGGTATTGTTAGTTTTCTCGTAGTAAACCCCGGCTTTGGACTGGCCCCAATCCCATAGGCCGTTGTAAGTCAGCCCCCAGGACTGACGATAGAGACGATTCGTTTCGTGGCCGTACAGGGAGTCCACCAGCCCGTTCGGGCTAAGATTGCCGTTGCTGTACTGGGTATCACCGGCATAGATATTCCCCTGACGGCTGTAGGCGTAGTTGAAATCGAGGATCTGTTGCGGGGTCATTTTCCATGACAGCAGGGCGTTAATATCTTTATTGCGTACCCCTTCGCGTCCCGCAGCATAGGAACCGTTTTGCGCATGGTTAATGTCCCAGGCGTCGGGTTCCGTTTTATTGATATTGCCATACAGGCGCATCGTCAGCGCCTCGCCGGCGAGTGGGCCGCTGAGATTGAAGTTAGCGCGATTAGTCGTGCCTTCCTTGTTGTTTTCCGGCTGATTGGTAAAGAAAGAGAGCGAACCGTGCCAGTTGTTGGTTGGGCGTTTAGTAATGATATTGACCACTCCGCCCGCCGCGCCGGAACCATAGCGCGCGGCTGCCGGACCGCGGAGAACTTCAATTCGCTCGACCATTTCGGCAGGTACCCAGTTGCTGTCGCCTCGGGTATCGCGTTCGCCGCGCCAGCTATAGCGAACCGCGTTACGTGACGTGACCGGTACTCCATCTATCAGGATCAGGGTGTTCTCCGGCCCCATGCCGCGGATATCAATCTGGCGGTTGTTACCCCGACTGCCGCTGGCGCTGTTGCCGGTTAAATTCACCCCGGGCATTTTACGGATGATGTCTGAGAGATCGTTGACCGGCGGCTGCTTAGCAATATCATCTGCCGTGATAATCGACACCCCGGGCTGTTGCTTGAGCGCCTCTTCCGCCGTACTGCGCACAATCATGGTTTCGGTATCTTGTTCTGACTCTTCAGCAAAGGCGGTCGGGGCAAGCAGGCTGGATATGACCAGTGCCAGGGTCGTGGGGGCATAATATTGCAGCGATCTCATATAAATATCCTTTTCAAAGCAAAGAAAAAACGAGATCGAGAATATTAATGATAATCATTATCATTACAATGTGGGGAAATAAATCTCCATAAAATCCTCACAATTATCGCAACTTTTTATGCAGTCGGGAGAAATCGTGAAGGGAGCCTGCACAGTGTGGCCGGGAAGCTGTCAGCGTATGCGCTGAGGTTGTGTGGTTGAAGGGAATGTTTGCCAGCGCAGTGAGATTATACGGATCGAGCACGGCGCGCGGCGGCGCGCCGGCGGAGGCGTTAGTGGTGGTCGTCCTGCGGCATATGACGGTAGATGTAGATCCCGCTCAGCAGGGTGAAGACCAGCGTGAGGGCGGTTAAGCCAAAGACTTTGAAGTTGACCCAGATATTCTGCGGCAGCCAGAACGCGATATAGATATTGGCCAGCCCGCAGAGGATAAAGAACACCGCCCAGGCCAGGTTAAGCCGTGACCAGACCTGCTGCGGCAGGGTCAGCTCTTTGCCGAGCATGCGCTGGATCAGGGGCTTTTTCATCACCCACTGGCTAAACAGCAGCGCGCCGGCGAACAGGGCATAGATCACCGTCACCTTCCATTTAATAAACTCATCATTGTGGAAGAAGATGGTCAACCCGCCAAAGACGGCCACCAGTACAAAGGTGATCAGCGCCATTTTTTCGACTTTACGATAACGCACCCAGCTGTAGATCAGCACGATGGCGGTCGCCACGATCAGTGCGGTAGTCGCGGCGTAGATATCGTAAAGCTTATAGAAGGCAAAGAAGACCACCAGGGGTAAAAAATCCAGAAACTGCTTCATACATCGATCCCGTCTTTCAGGACGGACCGGGGAACGCCCCGATCCTGGTTAAAATTAGCGGCGGATAAGCATATACACGCGGAATAAATAGATCAGCAACAGGGCGGAAATCAGGTTGCTGATCGTGTTGATGACCACTGCACCCACATTCGGCGTCAGGACGGCAAAGCTGGAAGCGAGCAGTAACAGCAGGGTTTTCGCCACCAGCCAGCCAATAATGGCCGGCGCCACCAGCCGCAGATTGGCCCACGCCAGGCGCATGCTGCTACGCATGGCGCTGAGGATGCCCATTTTGTCCTGTACCAGCATGATTGGCGCAAAGGCCAGCACGATGGCCAGCAGCACACCGGGCACCAGCACCAGCATCATCCCCATCTGCACCAGGAAAGTGGTGAACAGGATCAGCAGCAGCAGCTTCGGCAGCACCGGCGCCGCAGCGCCGATGGCGCGCAGGGCGCTGACGCGATGACCTGCAGAGACCAGCTGGATCAGCAGCAGGACGCCACCGGCGAGGATCGCATTGCCCACCAGGCCCGAGAAGGTCGATGCCGCCGAGGCGTGCAGCAGGACCTGCTGCTGCTCCGGCGTCATGTTCTGCACCAGCTCGAACAGGCCTACGCTACCGGTGAGGTTGTCGCCTTCGCTGAGTATCGACAGCTGCTCATCGCTGGGTGAAAAGGCATGGCCAAGCACTACCGTAATGAACGCGCACAACAGCGCAATCAGCAAAATGGTAATGAACTGATTACGAAAAAAATTCCCGGTGTCACGGTAGACGGACTTCGCCGTGATAGACATGCATTCTCCTTGAGTGTTGCAGGTGTTAACTAGCCGGCGATTGTACCGCAAATCGTTCCGTCGTAGCACTCTCTGCGCCGGTCCGGGCAGGTATATCTTTGTAAAGAGAGCGCAATGGCGGCAGGCCATAGCGCGCCCGCGCCCGGTTGCAGGCATCGTTTTCCACGCCGTTTTCCCCGGACATGGCAAATTCCCGGCACGGCGAGGGACGATTTTCATAGATAGTGCAGTGGACGGTGTCGCCAACGGTGCCCGACAGCGCGGCGCAGCGGCACTGGCGTTGGTTAGTGCCGCTCATGCAGCGCAGGAAGGGGGTCAGCGGCTCGGTCAGCGCGGAGGGCACCACGCCGCCCGCGTCGTCGGCTTCCGCCCAGTAGAAAGAGACTCGAAAATACGCACAACAGGCACCGCACGTCATGCACGGGTTGATTTCACTCATAATTACACCTGAAAAAAACGCATCAACACAGATTGTCGGCAGTTAACTTATCCAGCCGCCTCAGCGGCGGCAAGAGGGGCAGAAATAAATTTTTGGCTGATAAGTGAAAATTGATGTGAGAGGGAATCAGCATATTGCGATTGGTTGCAAAAATTAATCTGGATCAATAAATGTTAAATCTAAGGATTTAGTGTGATCTAAAACAGATCAAACGTAACTCGTTATAGGTATATTTGGCCGCGCTGAAAAACCATAATGAGGAAGTGGATATGAAGAAGTTAGCAGCGGCGGCAGTTATTCTGGGCACGCTTTCCACCGGCAGCGTCTGGGCGCATGAGGCGGGTGAGTTTTTCATTCGTGCCGGGACCGCCACCGTCCGTCCGACGGAGGGCTCTGACAATGTGCTGGGTAGCCTGGGCAGTTTCAACGTCAGTAACAACACCCAGCTGGGTTTAACCTTTACCTATATGGCGACCGATAACATCGGCGTGGAACTGCTGGCGGCAACGCCGTTCCGCCATAAGGTTGGCACCGGGCCAACCGGGACCATCGCCACCGTCCATCAGTTGCCGCCCACCCTGATGGCGCAGTGGTACTTTGGCGATGCGCAAAGCAAGGTGCGCCCGTACGTAGGCGCCGGTATTAACTACACCACCTTCTTTAATGAAGACTTTAACGACACCGGCAAAGCGGCCGGGCTTTCCGATCTGAGCCTGAAGGACTCCTGGGGCGCGGCGGGGCAGGTCGGCCTCGATTACCTGATTAACCGCGACTGGCTGCTGAATATGTCGGTGTGGTACATGGATATCGATACCGATGTGAAATTCAAAGCCGGCGGCGTGGACCAGAAAGTCAGCACCCGCCTGGATCCGTGGGTGTTTATGTTCTCCGCGGGCTACCGGTTTTAATCTCTGTTGAAAACTGGCCAGCGGATGGCCAGTCTATTGCCTCGTCCTCCCTGCTTGCGGTCAGCGGATCATACTTCCGTCCACTGGCGCAGCAGGTTGTGATACATATTGAGCAGGGAGAGGACCTCTTCTCCGTCGCCAAAGCGGGCCTTAAGAGACTGGATGGTGCGGTCCAGGTCGTAGAGCATCGCGCGCTGCTTATCGTCGCGGACCATCGACTGGATCCACAGGAAAGAGGCCTGACGTACGCCGCGGGTGACCGGGGTGACGCAGTGCAGGCTGCTGGCGGGATAGAGCACCAGATGCCCGGCAGGGAGCTTCACCCGGTGCTGGCCATAGGTGTCTTCAATCACCAGTTCGCCACCCTCATAGCTCTCCGGATCGCAAAGGAACAGCGTCGCTGACAGGTCAGTGCGCATCCACCCCGCCTCGCCGTTCTGACGAACGGCGCCATCGACATGAAAACCATAAGTCTCCCCCGGTCCGTAGCGATTAAATAACGGCGCGGAAATCGTCCGCGGCAGCGCGGCGGAAAAAAACTGCGGATGGCCGCGTAGCGCGTCGAGCACGGCGGCTTGCAGGCGGGCATACAGCGGCGTTCGGGTATCGATCTGCTGATTCTGTTTGACGGTCGCTCCCTGGCTGCCGACGGTTATCCGCCCGTCAACCCAGTCGGCCTGGGTGAGCAGGCGGGTAAAATCAGCCACCTGGTCTGCCGTTAGCACGTCAGAAATGTGATACATCATGGCGGTGTTCTCCTAAAAGGTGGGGCGCAACGGCCCCACGTGCAAACTCAGAAGTGGACGTTCGCCGTCAGCATAAAGGTACGGGGTTCGCCTGGATGATAGCGATAGCCGCTCTTGTTAATGGAAGCCACGTAATCGGTATCAAACAGGTTGTACATATTGAGCTGCAGATCGAGGTTGCTGTTGACCCGATAGCCCAGTTTGGCGTCGGCGACCCAGTAGCCCTCGGTGTGATCCGGGGTACCCACCGCGCCATCGCTGCCCCGGCGCAGGCTTCCGACATAGCGCGCGCCGCCGCCGACGGACAGATCGCTGGTGGCCTGATACTGCGTCCATAGCGTAAAAGCATGTTTCGGGGTGTAGGCCAGCGCGGATGAGCCATCCTGCGCCACATTCTGCCCCTCCGTCACTGTCGCATGCTGCTGAGTGTAGCCAGCGATGATCGTCCAGTCCGGCGTCAGGTTTCCGGTCGCGGAGAGCTCATACCCCTCCACGCGCTTTTTGCCATACTGCGACCAGGTTCCGTCATCGTTGGCGGCCACTTCGTTTTCGATATCGGTGCGGAATAACGCCGCGCTGAGCAGCAGACGTTTGTCGAAGATTTGCCACTTGGTGCCCAGCTCGCTGGATTTCGCCTTCTGCGGCTTAAAGTCGGTCCGGTTAGCGCTGTTGCCGCTACCGCTGGCGGCCAGGGCGAAGCTGCTGCCCCCCGGCGGTTGCTGTGAAATGGCGTAGTTGACGTAGACATTACCCTGCTCGCTTAAGCGGTATAGCGCCCCGGCTTTCCAGTTAACCAGGTTGCCGGATTTGGCGGTATCCACGGTGGTGACCGGGCTGCCCGTCGACTGGCCGGGCGGGCAGGCGATAGCCCCGCGTCCACTGCCGCCGCAGGCGGTGGCGCTGTCATATTTAGTATGATAATTGTCGAGACGCAGCCCGCCATTGACCTCAATCTGCTCGGTCAGCGCCAGCGTATCGAAGGCATAAATCCCGAAGGTATCGGTCTGGCCGTTGGCGTTCGCCCCGTTTCTGTCCAGCCCGCCAATCGACAGGTTACTCACCGGATGGTAGAGATTCACCGCCGGCGCGGTCATGGCGTTAACGCCATAGTTGGTCTGGTTTTCCCGGGTAAACTCCACGCCGGCGCTGACGTCATGGCCTATCGAGCCGGTATAGAACGTCGAGGTGATATTGGTCTGGTTGGTCAGAATGCGGTTGCTGACATCTTTGGTATTAACCAGACGCGACCAGCTCCAGGTGTTAACGTCATTGATATCAGGGGCGGTGATATTACTTGCGCCGCCCATCACCGCGGTCAGGAGATACTCCTGCTTCACCCGCGACCAGCGGGTGGTATTGCGCACGGTGGTATTCTCCGTCAGATCGTGTTCGAAGCGCAGGGTACCGCTGTCGGTAGTAGATTTATCGTAGTCGGAGTCGGTGCCATAGAAATTGCTGGTATCCACCTTCCCGGCGGAATTGAGCGCGGCATATTTCGGCGAAGGCGCCGAATAGCCCGGCAGGCCGACGGTGGGGATCCCGCCATCCGGGGTGTTGTTCTGCCGAACGTGCAGATAGTTCAGATACAAGCGGGTGGGCGTATCAAGGCCAAAGGCCAGCGATGGCGCGATGCCGTAGCGCTCGTTCTCAATCTTATCCCGGCCGGCGTCGTGGGTTTTTTCGCCCATCAGGTTCAGACGGAACGCAGCGTTGTCGCTGAACGCCTGGTTCAGGTCGAGAGTGCCCCGGCGCGACCAGGCGCTGCCGATGCTGGCCGAGCCGTCGATCCCGGAGTCAAGACGTGGCTGCTTACTGATCATATTGATCGAGCCGGAGGGGGCGCTACGACCATAGTCCGTGCCGGCGGGTCCTTTGATGACTTCCACCTGCTGGGTATTGAAGGTATCGCGCGTCACGCTGCCGATGTCGCGAATGCCGTCCACATAGATGCTGTTAGAGGTATCCACGCCGCGCATGTAGATGGCATCCCCGGTGGTTGAGCTGCCGTTTTCCCCGGCATAAAACGCCCCGACGCCGGGGACGTTTTTGAGGGCGTCAGTCAGGTTGGTGACGCCCTGATCTTTCATCACCTGTTCGGGGATCACGGTGATGGTGCGGGTGGTATCGACCAGCGGTTTATTGAATTTCGGATCGGCAGAGGCGCCGGGAGAATAAAGTGAAGGTGGGCTGGCTTCCACCACCAGCGTCTCTTCACTATTTTTGACCGATTTTTCCGCTGCGATGCCCGTTGCCGGTGAGGCACCCAGACACAGACCCGTAAACAATGCCAATGAGTTGAAACTGCCGAAAGGCAGAGAAGCGTTTTTTTCCATGATAAATGCAGGCTTATTTTTAGTTATTAGCACATCTCACACCGCGCAAAAGCGACGTTATTCGTCGTCTGGCATGCGCTGACCCGGTGTGATTCCATAAATGATAAAAAGAATAGTTATCATTCGTCTTAATATTTACATAGAAAAGTTGACGTTTAAACTTATTTCTTCATCGCAATTTACATAATTCACAAATTTTGAACGAAAGGGTGGGATTGAAGCGAAAGGGCGGCTGGAAGAGGCCGGTGACAGGCCGCGCCGTGAGGTGACAGGCGCCAGGGCTAACCCGGCGCTTCGTGGCTTTTGGCCTAAAAGATGCCCTCCTTCTGCGCGAGGAGAACGCCGTTCTGGAAATTGGTGTAATGAAAAACAGGGGACCACCGATCCCTCTGCAGGCACTGTTCCGCGACCGCGTTGTTGGGTGATGACCAGCGAGCGTTCTCCCGCCGCGTGACGGAGAACGATGCCGCGCCGTAGGTCGTCTGGAGCAGGCGCCGGGCCACCGCTGGCAGCGTCAGCTGGTGTGTGAGGTGTGTCGCGAGTAAAAAAAAGCCCGCACAAGTGCGGGCAAAAATACTGGAAGCAATGTGAGCAATGTCGTACTGAATACCTGAGTTATTTACTCAACTATTCAGTGATGAGAAAGATAATATTTCTCATTTAAGATATCAACCCCATCTTTTGTGCGGAAGCGATTTTTTATCCGAGGGTGAAAACCGTACGCTTCTGACTGTCGTCCTGCGGCCAGGCCGCCGCGATATCCTGCAGCGGCCGTGGGGTGGTGGCGATGGTCAATTGCCCCGGCACCGCCGCCTGCAGCATTTCACCGGTGGCCGCCAGCAGCTGCGGCATCGACAGGCTACCGATCCCGCTGCCCATCAGCAGGAGTGGGGCGGAACGCAGCACTGCGCCATTTAACGCGATATCGGCGCCAGCCAGGGACCCCACCTGCACATAGCGCACCGGTCTGCCGGCAGAAGTATATTTCGCCAGCGCCGGCAATAACACTTCCGCGCTGTGTCCCCACAGGTAATCGATGACCACGTCAATCTGCGCGGCGCTGGCCGCTGAAAACTGCCCGCTCAAGGTTTTATCATCAGCGGTTAACTGAATACACTCATCGGCGTCCAGCGTCGCCAGCGCCTGCGCATTACGCCCGGTCGCAATGATCTTTTTGGCCCCCAGATAGCGGGCAATCTGCACCGCCAGCTGGCCGGCACTGCCGGTGGCGCCGTTAATCAGCACCGTTTCACCGGCCTGAAGCTGGGCGCGTGTTACCAGAGACGCCCACGCGGACATGCCGGGATTGGCCATCGCCGCCGCGCTAACATCATCGAGCGCATCCGGCAACGGCAGGCAATTCTGCAGGGCAACCGGCGCCCGCTGCGCCATACTGCCGAAGGGGGCGGTGGGGAAGGCGAAGTAGACGCGCTGGCCGTTGGGTAATGTGCCAACGCCATCGATACCGGGCACAAAGGGCAGATTGCCATCGAAGCTGTAATGGCGTCCGGATGCCCGGGCCTTAACCACATGGCTTATCGCGGCGGCGCGGACGTCAATGAGCGTGTGGCCGGCAGCGGGCTGCGGGTCGATAAAATCGGCCCATACCGGACCTTCTGCGAGGTCAAACACGACGGCTGCTTTCATAAATTATCTCCTGTCGGGAATTATGTGTAAAATACACATATTATTTTGCAGCACTATACGCGGAAAATTAATATATGCAATATGCACATAATGACTACGATATTACCGACTTTCACGGTGCGCTGCTGGATATCATCAGCGTGATGAACCAGCCCCTGCGCGACGAGCAGATCCTCCAGGCGGCCGGCGTCCAGCTGGAGCAGATGCTGTTTCCGCTGCTGGTGGCGGTAGGACGCCATGGCCCGGTGGGGGTTGTGGAGCTGGCGGATCATTTAGGGCGCGATTACACCACCGTCAGCCGCCAGGTGAAGAAACTGGAAGCCCAGGGACTCGCCTGTAAGCAACCTAACCGTCATGATCGACGGATCAGCGAAGTAACGCTTAGCGCCAGCGGACAACAGATGATCGACAGTATTGCGGTAGCGCGGCGGCGGTTAATGAATCAGGTGCTGGCGCAGTGGCCGGAAGAGGAGGTGCAGGCGCTGTTTCGCTTAACACGCAAATACGCCGACAGTTTGCAGCAACCAGGCTAAATTCTCGTGTGTTGCCGCCTGGCGCAACAATCATCTTGTTCGTCACAAATCACGGGTCAGTTCGTCGATGTTGTCGGAAAGTATCTCCAGCAGGGATCGCACATAGATATTGTTATTTCCCTGATGCCACATCGCGCTGAGGGGGAGGCCTTCGAGATGTTTTTTGGGCGTGAGCGCAAGGTATTTCACGCCGTCCGCATTCATGTCTTTATAGGACGCTGGCACCAGAGCAATACCGAGTCCAGCGGCGACAAAACTCAGGATAGTCTGCTTCTCTTCGGCGTACTGCGCGATGACAGGCATGCTGCCACCTTCTTTGAAAATATTCATTGTCAGGTCATGGCTGTGACGCCGGGTGCGTCTTTCCGGCAAGATAACCGGCTCGTGCCGGAAGTCATCGATACTGACGTCGTCATAACTGACCAGCCGGTGGTTAGCGGGCACGGCGAGCACGCAGGTTTCATTGGCGATAAAACGCGTTGTCAGCGTGGCGTCAATATGTTCCGGCGGGCGCACAAAGACCACATCCAGCCATCCTGAAATGAGTCGGGGAATCAGCTTGTGAGATTTATCTTCCGTAAGATGAATATCTGCCTCAGGAAAACGTCTGACGAAAAGATTAAGCAGTTCAGGCAGTAACCCTTTGGCTGCGCTGTCGATAGCCCCGATCCGCAACGTTCTTTTCTGCAACAGGCTATTTTTCCGGAATCGCTGCCGTAGCGCATCGAAATCAGCAATGACCGTTTTGGCCTCATTCAAAAAGGCGGCGCCTTCAGGCGTTAGCGACACATTGCGGGTCGATCGATTCAGTAGCCTTATCCCCAAATCATCTTCCAGTAGTTTGATAAAGCGACTCAGTGACGCAGGCATCATTTCGAGTTTACGGGCAGCCCGGCCAAAGTGAAGCTCATCACCTAATACCACAAAGCAACGTAGCTGATTTATATCCATTTTTTCACCAAAAGCTGATTATACAAATTATTTATATAAAGCCGTGCCGATGATAAAGCGGTTCAAAACTTCATACTGGGTTTATTACAAAACGATAACAACCCTACATCACTATGGAGCATCCCGTCATGAAAAACGACCTCGAAAAGAAGGTGATGCGTAAGGTTACCCTGCGCATTATTCCTTTCATCATGCTGCTGTACTTCATTGCCTTCCTTGACCGCGTCAATATTGGCTTTGCCGCCCTGACCATGAATCAGGATCTGGGATTTTCACCCACCGTTTTTGGGCTGGGCGCCGGCATTTTTTTCCTGGGTTACTTTCTGTTTGAGGTACCGTCAAACTTAATTCTCCATAAAGTGGGCGCCCGTATCTGGATCGCCCGCGTCATGATCACCTGGGGATTGGTCTCGGGCTGCATGGCTTTTGTGCAGGGCACGACGAGCTTCTACATTCTGCGTTTTCTGCTCGGCGTGGCGGAAGCCGGTTTCTTCCCGGGGATCATTCTCTATCTCAGCTACTGGTTTCCTGCCGCCAGGCGTGCGCAGGTCACTGCCATCTTTATGGCCGCAGCTCCCCTGTCGACAGCACTGGGATCGCCGGTTTCGGCCGCACTGCTGGAGATGCATGGCTTCCTTGGCTATGCCGGCTGGCAGTGGATGTTTGTCCTGGAAGCTTTGCCGGCGCTGGTGCTCGGTGTTGTGGTTCTGTTCTTCCTGACGGATCGTCCGGCCAAGGCCAAATGGCTGACTGAACAAGAGCGTGCCTGGCTGGAAAACACCCTGCACGCCGAGGAGCTGGCGCGGGCGGCAAAACAGAGCCATTCCAGCGCATGGCGGGGACTGGCGGATATACGCGTCCTGGCGCTGGCGCTGGTCTATTTCGGTACCTCCGCCGGGCTGTATACGCTTGGCATCTGGTCCCCGCAAATCATTCGCAGTTTCGGTGCTTCCTCGCTGGAGATTGGTTTCCTGAACGCTTTTCCGGCGGTGATCGGCGTCATCGCCATGATCCTCTGGGCGCGTCATTCCGATCGAACCAAAGAGCGGAGCTGGCACGTCATTGGCGCCTGCCTGCTGGCGGCTGGCGGGCTGATATACGCCGGTAACGTCAACACATTGTTTACCGTAATGGTTGCCTTAACGCTGGTCACCGTGGGGATTAGCGCATCAAAACCCCCGCTGTGGAGCATGCCAACCCTGTTCCTCAGCGGCCCGGCTGCGGCCGCTGGCATTGCCGCTATCAACTCCATCGGCAACCTCGGCGGTTTCGTCGGGCCGATGATGATTGGCGTGATCCGCGAGCAAACCGGTAGCTACAGCTGGGGCCTGTACTTTGTCGCCGGATTGCTGGCGCTCTCGGCCCTCGTGGTCGTGATTCTCTCTGCCAGAGCGAACAAATCGCCGACAGCAGAGCTTCCACATCCTCATACTCATTAACTGGAGAAATAACGATGCGTCACTACAAAATTGCTGCTATCCCTGCGGACGGTATCGGACCGGAAGTCATTTCGGCAGGTATTGAAGTCTTGCACGCGCTGACGCGCCACGATCCGCAACTGAAATTTGATGTAGAGACCTTTGACTGGGGGTCAGACTATTACAAAAAACATGGCGTGATGATGCCGGAGGAAGGGCTGAACATGCTGAAAGCATTCGATGCCATTTACTTCGGCGCGGTGGGCGCGCCGGATGTCCCTGACCACATCACGCTCTGGGGCCTGCGCCTGCCGATTTGCCAGGGCTTTGACCAATACGCCAATGTGCGACCCACCAAAATTCTGCCGGGCGTCACTTCACCGCTGCGCAACCGCGGGCCGGGCGATCTTGACTGGGTCATCGTGCGTGAAAACTCCGAAGGTGAATATTCTGGTAACGGCGGCCGTGCGCACCGTGGTTTACCTGAAGAAGTCGGTACCGAAGTGGCAATCTTTACCCGTGTTGGGGTGACGCGCATTATGCGCTATGCCTTCAGACTGGCGCAGTCCCGTCCACGTAAGCTGCTGACCGTGGTAACCAAATCCAACGCCCAGCGCCATGGTATGGTGATGTGGGATGAGATTGCCGCCGAAGTGGCGCAGGAATTCCCGGATGTGCAGTGGGACAAAATGTTGGTCGATGCCATGACGCACCGTATGACGTTGCATCCCCAGACCCTGGATACCATCGTTGCCACCAATCTGCACGCCGATATCCTTTCCGATCTGGCTGGCGCGCTGGCGGGTAGCCTGGGCGTAGCGCCGACCGCCAATATTAATCCTGAACGCCGCTTCCCTTCCATGTTCGAACCGATCCATGGTTCCGCATTCGATATCACCGGCAAAGGGATTGCAAACCCCATTGCCACTTTCTGGACCGCGGTACAGATGCTTGAACATCTGGGTGAACGCCATGCCGCTGCGCTGATTATGGAAAGCATTGAGTATGTCTGTGAAAAAGGCATTCTGACGCCAGATGTCGGTGGAACAGCCAATACTGCGGAGGTGACACGCGCCGTGGTGCACTACATTGACGCTAAAGCCGACATTGCCGAGACCGCATAACCATGAATAACGAACAGGCTGCAGAGATCCTGCAGGATATCTTTCAACATGCTGTCAACAGCGCCCGCGCCGGGCCGGTGACCCTGGCTAACCTGCCGGAAAAACCTCGCGGCCGTTGTGTGGTGATCGGTGCGGGTAAAGCATCCGCGGCAATGGCGGCTGCCGTGGATGCGGCCTGGCCGGATGTGGCGGTGTCGGGCGTGGTGGTGACGCGTTACGGTTACGCGGTTCCTGCGGGCCGCATCCGCATTATTGAGGCGGCACATCCCGTATCAGATGCCATGAGCGAGGTTGCCGCAATGCTGATTGTGGAGACGCTGCGCGGTTTAACTGCCGATGATCTGGTGCTGGCATTGATTTCAGGGGGAGGGTCGGCGCTGATGGCGCTGCCCGCCCCGGGGTTAACGCTGGCAGATAAGCAGACCATCACCCGGGCCCTGCTCCATAGCGGGGCCAGCATCAAAGAGATGAATCTGGTACGTCGTCATCTCTCAGCGGTGAAAGGCGGAAAGCTGGCGACCATGGCGCAACCGGCGCGCATCGTATCACTGATTATCAGCGATGTGCCTGGCGATGATCCGACGGACGTAGCGTCTGGCCCTACCGTTGCCGATAACAGCGCACCACGTGATGCGCTCCGGGTATTGCAGCGGTATGGCATTGCGATCCCGAAGTCCGTTAGCGAACGGCTAAACCAGCCGGCCGGCCCGGTGGAAAACGCCGCGACAGGCGAGGTCAGGCTTATCGCCACGCCGGCGATGGCGTTAGCGGCGGCGGCTCTGGCCGCACGACAACATGGACTCACCCCTCTTATTTTGGGGGATGCGATAGAAGGTGAAAGCAGGGAAGTGGCGGTGGTCATGGCCGGTATGGCGAAATCGGCGAAGCAGTATGGTCACCCGGTTTCTGGGCCTGCTGTACTGTTGTCAGGTGGCGAAACCACGGTGACAGTAAACCACACTCAGCCTGGAAAAGGAGGGCGCAATACCGAGTTTTTACTCAGTCTGGCCTGTGCGCTACAGGGGGAACACGGTATCTGGGCCATGGCGGGAGACAGCGATGGAATTGATGGCACAGAAGATGCCGCAGGCGCGATAGTCTTCCCGGACACCCTTGCGCGCGGCAAGCTGAGCGGTCTTAACGCAGTGCAATATCTGGATGGCCATGATAGTTACTGCTATTTTCACGCGCTTAATGATTTGCTGATCACCGGCCCGACGTTAACCAACGTCAATGATATTCGGGCAATATTGATTGCCTGACCGTATCGCTCTCCTTTGTCAGGGAGAGCGATATTTTCCCTTCCAATATTGTTCAAATCTTCGGTATCCGCCCGCCATCCCTTTCCACGCTAAAGCGCATCGCCCGGCGTCGAGGTGTCGATCATCGGTCCGTCTGATGCGCTGGCGGGCAAGAAAACGTGGAGGGGAGGTAACACGAGGAAATCGCCGCCTGGCGCGATGCCAGGCGGCTGATGGTCAGGCGGTTTTGGTCGCCGCCTTCAGACTCTGGACGAAGGCTTTCAGTTCGTCGAGCATGATCTGCGGCTCATCGAGGTGGCGTTCGATGATTTTGACGATGGCGGAACCGGAGATAGCCCCGGCGGCCCCGGCGTCAATGGCGGCGCTCACCTGCTCCGGCGCGGAGATACCAAAGCCCTGCAGCGGCGGTGCGGCGTGATATTCCGCCAGCTTCTCCACCAGGTGGTGCAGCGGTAGCGCGGCGCGATTTTCCGCACCCGTCACCCCGGCACGCGACAGCAGATAGGTGTAGCCGCGGCCATAAGAGGCAATCTGGCGCAGTAAATCGTCATCCGCATTGGGCGGGCAGATGAAAATCGGCGCGATATTATGACGCATCGCCGCCTGGCGGAACGGGGCGGACTCTTCCACCGGCACGTCGGCCACCAGCACCGAGTCGACGCCGACGCGTTCGCACTGGGCATAGAACGCATCGATGCCCGGGCTGAAGACGAGGTTGGCATACATCAGCAGGCCGATTGGGATGGTCGGATGCTTCTGGCGGATCGCCGCCAGCATCTCGAAGCACTGCGCCGGGGTGACCCCCGCGGCGAAGGCGCGCAGGGCCGCGCCCTGGATGGTCGGGCCGTCTGCCAGCGGGTCGGAGAAGGGGATCCCCAGCTCCAGGGCATCGGCGCCGCCTTCGATCAGCGCATCGATAATTTTCAGCGACTGCTCCGGTCCCGGATCGCCAAGGGTGACAAAGGGAACGAAGGCGCCTTCCTGGCGATTTTTCAGTTGGGCAAACAGCGTCTCATAGCGTTCCATCAGATTTCCCCTCGCGCTTTCAGGATGTCGTGTACGGTGAAAATGTCTTTGTCGCCGCGGCCGGAGAGGTTAACCACCAGCAGCTGCTCTTTTTCCGGGTTCTCGCGCATCATCTTCAGCGCGTGGGCCAGAGCGTGAGAGGACTCCAGCGCCGGGATAATCCCTTCGTGGCGGGAGAGCGCTTTAAACGCATCCAGCGCTTCGTCGTCGGTGATCGACACATAGTCAGCGCGACCGGTGCTGTTCAGAAACGCGTGCTGCGGCCCAACGGACGGGAAGTCCAGCCCGGCGGAAATGGAGTAAGACTCTTCGATCTGGCCGTCGGCGGTTTGCATCATCGGCGACTTCATACCGAAGTAGATCCCCACGCGGCCATGCTTCAGCGGCGCGCCGTGCTCGCCGCTCTCGATACCGTGCCCGGCCGGCTCCACGCCGATCAGGCCGACGTTGGTTTCATCAATAAAGTCGGCAAACATGCCGATGGCGTTGGACCCACCGCCAACGCAGGCGATCACCGCGTCCGGCAGACGTCCCTCTTTTTCGAGGATCTGCGCTTTAGTCTCTTCGCCAATCATGCGCTGGAATTCACGTACAATGGTCGGGAACGGATGCGGACCGGCGGCGGTGCCCAGCATATAGTGCGCCTTCTCGTAGCTACCAGACCAGTCGCGCAGCGCCTCATTACAGGCATCTTTCAGCGTGGCGGAGCCGCTGTGCACCGGGATCACCTCGGCGCCCATCAGGCGCATACGGAAGACGTTCGGCGACTGGCGCTCGACGTCCTTGGCGCCCATGTAGATACGGCATTTCAGGCCGAGCAGGGCGCTGGCCAGCGCTGAGGCGACCCCGTGCTGGCCGGCGCCGGTCTCGGCGATAATTTCAGTTTTGCCCATCCGTTTGGCCAGCAGGGCCTGGCCCAGCACCTGGTTGGTTTTGTGCGCGCCGCCGTGCAGCAGATCTTCGCGTTTCAGATACAGGGTGGTGCGGGTGCCTTCGGTCAGATTCCGGCATTTGGTCAGGGCCGTTGGACGACCGGCGTAGTTTTTCAGCAGGTCGGTGAATTCCGCCTGAAAGGCCGGGTCCTTCTGCGCGCTGACAAAAGCCTCTTCCAGCTGGCGCAGGGCGGGCATTAGGATCTGCGGCACATACATGCCGCCGAATTCGCCGAAATAGGGGTTCAGTAAAGTGCTCATTATTGCTCCTTAATATGCGCGCAGCGTCTGGAATACGGAGGCCAGCTTGCTGGCGTCTTTCATCCCGGGTTGCGACTCTACGCCTGAATTGAAATCGAGTCCGGCACAGCCGCTTTTGGCCGCTTCCACACAGTTATCCGCCCCCAGGCCGCCCGCCAGCATGACGTTGCGCAGATCCTGACCCTGCAGCAGGCTCCAGTCAAAGCGCTGGCCGCTGCCGCCCTGGCCGTTGTCCAGCAGGTATTTGTCGACATGGCGGAGCGTACGGGCCGGGAAAGTTTCGCCAACGCTCAGCGCTTTCCAGATGCGGACATTGTCCGTGAGAGCCTCGCGCAGCGCGTCGATAAAGGCCTGGTCTTCATCACCGTGCAGCTGCACGGCGGCCAGCCCCAGAGCCTGTGCGCGGGCGACCACCTCGTCCAGCGGCGCATTGCGAAAGACGCCGACGTACTGCAGCGGCGCAGCGGCGATCACCGCTTTGGCCTGGGCATCATTCACCGCCCGCGGCGAGGTCGGGACAAAAATCAGGCCACCGTAGATGGCGCCAGACTCCCAGGCCACCTGGGCATCCTGCGGGCGCGTGAGGCCGCACACTTTGTTCTCGCCGAGCAGCACGCGTTTGACCGCCGCGTCCAGATCCGCCTGCTCCATCAGGGCGGAGCCGATCAGGAAGCCGTTGGCGAAGTGGCTCAGCTCGCGCACTTCAGCATAGGTATGGATGCCGGATTCGCTGATCACCGTGACATCCGGGCCGAGACGCGCCGCCAGCTGACGGGTGCGGTTAAGGTCAATCGACATATCGCGCAGGTCGCGGTTGTTAATACCCACCACCTTGGCCTTCAGGGCGATAGCGCGTTCCAGCTCCTCTTCATTGCTGACTTCGGTCAGCACGCCCATATTCAGGCTGTGCGCGACCGCGGAGAGCTGGCGGTACTGCTCATCGTCGAGTACCGAGAGCATCAGCAGGCAGGCGTCGGCCTGATAGTAGCGCGCCAGGTAGATCTGGTAAGGGTCGATGGTGAAGTCCTTACACAGGATCGGCTGCGGCGCGACCTTACTGACGATCGGCAGAAAATCGAAACTGCCCTGGAAATATTTCTCATCACACAGCACCGAGATCGCCGAGGCGTAGTGCTTGTAGATACTGGCGATCGCCGCCGGGTCGAAATCTTCGCGAATCAACCCCTTCGACGGCGAGGCCTTTTTGCACTCGAGAATAAACGCGGTGCGGGTGCCGGCCAGCGCATCATAGAAATTGCGCTGCGTCGGGACCACTTCATTCTGAAAACTGGCTAACGGTTGTTGTTGTTTGCGGGCTTCCACCCAAATCGCTTTGTCGGCAACGATTTTTGCTAAAACGGTTTGCATTCTTTACCCTCTTGCCGCTAAGGCGGTCACTCTGTCATAGGCCGCGCCGCTGTGCAGCACATCCAGTACCTGCTGAGCGTTAGCTTTCAGATCTTCATGCCCGTGTAAACGCATCAACATGGCGACGTTGGCGGCGACGGCGGCTTCGTGAGCGGCTTCACCTTTACCTTGTAGCAAGCGCGTCAGAATGTCACGGTTTTCTTCCGGGGTGCCGCCCGCCAGCTGCGCCTGATGGTAAGGCGTCAGGCCGAAGTCGTCGGCGGTTAGCTGATAGCTTTTAATTTCCCCGTTATGCAGTTCGGCCACCACCGTAGGCGCATGCAGCGAGACTTCATCCATCCCACCGCTGTGCACCACCGCCGCGCGCTGATATCCCAGCACGCGCAGGGTCTCGGCGATCGGCAGCACCAGTTCCGGGCTGTAGACGCCAATCAGCGCTAGCGGCGGATGTGCCGGGTTGATCAGCGGCCCCAGCACGTTGAACAGGGTGCGGGTCTTCAGCTGCTGGCGGACCGGCATCGCATGGCGGAAACCGGTGTGGTATTTCGGCGCGAACAGGAAGCAGACGCCCAGCTCATCGAGCGCGGCGCGGGATTTATCGGCGTTCATATCGAGATTAATGCCGAAGGCTGCCAGCAAGTCAGAAGAGCCTGATTTACTGGAGACGCTGCGGTTGCCGTGTTTTGCCACTTTTAACCCGCAGGCGGCGGCGACAAAGGCGCTGGCGGTGGAGATATTGATGCTGTTGCTGCCGTCGCCACCGGTGCCGACGATATCGGCAAACAGGTAGTCCGGGCGCGGGAACGGCGCGGCGTTTTCCAGCAGCGCGGTGGCGGCGCCGGCAATTTCCTGCGGCTGCTCGCCGCGCACTTTCATACTGACCAGCGCGGCGGCCAGTTGCTCAGGCTTCACTTCGCCGCGCACGACGGCGGAGAACAGCTGGTGGCTCTCCTGCTGGCTCAGGGTTTCCGCCTGGTACAGCTTCTCGAGGATCGGCTGGAGGGTGTTGGTATGCTCCAGCTTCTGCAGCGCCCAGGCCAGGGTCTGCTCCAGCAGGCGTGCGCCCTGGGTAGTGAGGATCGATTCCGGATGGAACTGGAAGCCGCACACCCGGTCCGCGTCATGACGCACGGCCATCACCATACCGTTGAAATTGGCGTTAATCGTCAGCCCGGCGGGAATGTTGCTGCCGACCAGCGAGTGGTAGCGCGCCACCGGCAGCGGGTTAGCCAGACCGGCAAACATCGCCTGGCCGTCGTGCTCAATGCTGGAGGCTTTGCCATGCAGGATCTCGCCCGCCTGGCCGACATAGCCGCCGTAGGCTTCGACAATGGCCTGATGGCCAAGACAGATGCCGATGATCGGCAGCTTGCCGCGCATACGGGTCAGCAGCTCCGGCATGCAGCCAGCTTCGCTCGGCGTACCCGGGCCCGGGGAGAGCATCAGCACCGGGTTGTCCATGGTGCCCAGACGCTCAATCAGCGCCTGCGCCGGGACGGAGTTGCGATAAATCACCACGTTATGGCCGTTGGCCCGCAGCTGGTCTGCCAGGTTATAGGTGAAAGAATCGATATTATCGAGCAGCAGAATGTCAGCCATCAGAAAATCTCCTTCGCGTGATGGGCCTGGGCAATGGCGCGCAGCACCGCGCGGGCTTTATTTCGGGTCTCATCCGCTTCCGACTGAGGAACCGAGTCGAGCACAATGCCGGCGCCGGCCTGGACGGTAGCGATACCCTCCTGAACATAGGCGGAACGGATGACGATGCAGGTATCGAGGTCGCCGTGGGCGGTGAAATAGCCCACCGCGCCGCCGTAGCTGCCGCGGCGTTTACCTTCGGCGGCGGCAATCAGCTGCATAGCGCGAACCTTCGGCGCGCCGCTGAGGGTGCCCATGTTCATGCAGGCGCGATAGGCGTGGAGGACGTCGAGATCCTGACGCAGTTCGCCGACCACGCGGGAGACCAGATGCATCACGAAGGAGTAGCGGTCAACCTTGGTTAAATCGGCGACATAGCGGCTGCCCGGGGTGCAGATGCGCGCCAGGTCATTACGCGCCAGGTCCACCAGCATCAGGTGTTCGGAAAGCTCTTTATGGTCGGTGCGCATTTCCAGTTCGATGCGGCTGTCAAGATCGCGATCCAGCGAGCCGTCGGCGCGACGGCCGCGTGGCCGCGTGCCGGCGATGGGGTAGATCTCAATCTGACGGCTAACGGCATCATACTTCAGCGAACTTTCCGGCGAGGCGCCGAACAGGGTGAAATCGTTGTCCTGCATAAAGAACATGTACGGGCTGGGGTTGCTCTTTTTCAGCACATCATAAGCGGCCAGCGGCGACGGGCAGGGCAGCGAGAAGCGACGGGAAGGAACCACCTGAAAGATTTCCCCGGCGCGGATCGCACGCTGCATTTTACGCACCACCGCGCCGTACTCTTCATCGCTCTGGTCAACGTCGCAGCGCATTTCGGCCACGGTGGTGACCGGCAGCGGCGCCGGTGGCTCGTTCAGCTGCTGACGCAGTTGGCTGAGGCGTTGCTCCAGGCGCTGCTTTTCACTCTCCAGTGGGGTGAAGAGACTGGCCTGAATGCGGGTATGCTTGGTCTGATGGTCGATGACCAGCAGGGTTTCCGCCAGGTAGAAGCAGTAGTCCGGGCAGGCGGTGTCGCTTTGCAACTGCGGGAGATCTTCAAAACCGGCCACCAGGTCATAGGCGAACAGGCCGCCGAAGAACATCGCTTCGCGCTCGTGAGCCGGAACGGTCACCAGCTCCTGCAGGAGACGGAAGGCGTCAAACACTGACAGCGAACAGAGGCGGGCGTCTTCATCGAGCAGGGCGCTGACCGCCGGGAAGGTCAGAATGCGACCGTTGGGCTGGCGCTGATTGGCGATCCCGGAAGGCAGCGCGCCGTCCAGCAGTTCCAGCAGCGCGGCGCCGTTGGCGGAGAGGGCCTGAATAGTGACAGTGTCACCAAGAGCGGTGATGCGCAGCGCGCTGTCGACCAGCAGCAGGCTTTTTAAGTCATTTTTACTGTCGATGTCAGCCGATTCCAGCAGCAGCGTGGCCGGACGGGCGCCGCACAGTTGGTGGAATAACGCCGTCGGGTTCTCCCGGTAGATGGCGTCGCTGGTGAGAAGCTCGAGTGCCGGTTTGGATGTTTGCATTATTGTTCTCGCCTGTTCGTATTATTTTTGTCCAATAAAAAGCCCGCTCATTGGCGGGCCGGGTATCTGTATGCTGAATGCAAAACGCGATCACGCCGCCCGTTGTCAGGAGGTGCGCCACCAGCTGTGCAGAGTGATAACGTGCTTTTTCATCGTGATACCCCTTCATGTGAACTTGCGTACTAGTTAACTAGTTCGATGGAATAAAGTCAACCCTTGTTTGCAGATTTTCTCTGCCTGTCGGTATGATAATGCGCTTATTTACCTTGAAGTCCAGCAGGAGTCCTTTTGAGCGACAGCCAATACGCAGTGATTTACGATCTGCACAGCCACACCACCGCCTCTGACGGGCGGCTGACTCCGCAGGAACTGGTCCACCGCGCCCATGAGATGCGCGTTGGCACCCTGGCGATCACTGACCATGACAGCGTGGCGGCGATCCCGGCGGCGCGGGAAGAGATCGCCCGCGCCGGATTACCCTTAACGCTGGTGAATGGCGTCGAGATTTCCACCCTCTGGGAGAACCATGAGATTCATATTGTGGGTCTCAATATTGATATTGCGCACCCGGCGATGACCGCCCTGCTGGAGGAGCAGAAAGCGCGGCGCCAGCTGCGCGGCCAGATGATTGCCGAGCGCCTGGAGAAGGCGCGCATCCCCGGCGCCTGGGAAGGGGCGCTGCGCCTGGCGGACGGTGGCGCCGTCACCCGCGGCCATTTTGCCCGTTTTCTGGTAGAGGCCGGCCACGCGAAAAACATGGCGGAGGTCTTCAAAAAATACCTTGCCCGTGGGAAAACCGGTTACGTGCCGCCGCAGTGGTGTACAATAAAACAAGCGATTGATGTCATTCATCATTCTGGCGGCAAGGCGGTGATAGCCCATCCCGGGCGCTACGATCTTTCCGCCAAGTGGCTGAAGCGGTTGTTGGCCCACTTTAGCGAGCAGGGCGGTGACGCCATGGAAGTGGCCCAGTGTCAGCAGGCGCCCCATGAGCGTGCCCAGCTGGCCGCCCTGGCCGTGCAGTTTGGTCTTCTGGCGTCGCAGGGGTCCGATTTTCATCAGCCCTGCGCGTGGATCGAGCTTGGCCGTAAGCTCTGGCTTCCTGCCGGCGTGGAAGGCGTCTGGCACAGCTGGGAAACGGCCGCCGAATAAAAATTGAGAGGGAAGTATGAGCCAGTTTTTTTATATCCATCCGGATAATCCGCAGGCGCGGTTGATTAACCAGGCGGTGGAGATTGTGCGTAAGGGCGGGGTGATCGTTTATCCAACCGACTCCGGCTACGCGCTGGGCTGCAAAATTGAAGATAAGGGCGCGATGGAGCGGATTTGCCGCATTCGTCAGCTGCCGGACGGCCACAACTTCACCCTGATGTGCCGCGACCTGTCCGAGCTGTCGACCTATGCCTTTGTCGACAACGTGGCGTTTCGCCTGATGAAAAACAACACCCCGGGCAACTACACCTTTATCCTTAAGGGGACCAAAGAAGTGCCGCGCCGGCTGCTGCAGGAGAAGCGTAAAACCATCGGCATGCGCGTCCCGTCTAACCCTATTGCTCAGGCGTTGCTCGAGACTTTAGGCGAGCCGATGCTCTCCACCTCGCTGATGCTGCCCGGCAGCGACTTTACCGAATCCGACCCGGAAGAGATCAAAGATCGTCTGGAGAAGGTGGTGGACCTCATCATTCACGGCGGTTTCCTTGGGCAGCAGCCGACCACGGTTATCGACCTGACGGAAGATACCCCGGTGGTGCTGCGCGAAGGCGTCGGCGACGTGAGGCCGTTTCTCTAATCGTGTTCGCCGGGCTGTGAATCATACACCGCCCGGCGCTCCACGTTTTCTCCCTGACGGTACGACCGTCATCCACAGTGCCAGACAGACCAGCAGCGCGCCGAGAATCAATTCTTCCTCGAGGGTCTCTTTGAGGCACAGATAGCCCCACAGCACCGCAAAAGGTGGGATCAAAAAGGTCACGGACAGCGAACGCAGCGGTCCTATATCGGCAATCAGGCGGAAATAGAGAATATACCCTGCCGCCGTGCAGACCACGCCCAGCATGACTATCGCTATCCACGGAAAACTCTGCCGCCAGTCTACCGCTGGCCCATGCCAGCAGGACCAGAGAAAGAAAGGGAACAGAAACAGCGTAGCGCCGACCTGGCTACCCAGCGCGACGCGCTCAGCCTCAAGGCCGCCCCGCTGCTGGATCCAGCGGCGGGTCAGAAAGCCGGCCAGGCCGTAACAGGCGGTCGCGATCAGGCAGGCGCCGATCCCCGGCAGCAGGAGAGCGGCGCTAAGGCTGGACGTTGGGCGCGCGATCACCGCCACGCCAATGGCGCCCAGTATCGCGCCGCCGCCTTTACGCACGGTTAACGGTTCTGCAAAGCATAACGCGCCGATAAGCATTCCCATCATCGGCGCCGTGGCGTTGAGCGTGGCGGAGTACCCCGCCGGCAGCCACTGCGCGGCCAGGCAGTACATCAGAAAAGGAAGACCGGAGTTAATGACCCCCAGCTTCAGAGTGGAGATGAATTTTCCCTGATACCCGCTCCATTTCCCCTGCGCACCGAGTAACAGCCCAAGCGCGATAGCGGCGAACAACACGCGGAGAAAGGCGCTGTTCACCGCCCCGAAGGCCGGGGTGGTGATGCGCATAAACAGAAAGCTGGCGCCCCAGAGGGCGGCGAGCAGCAGCAGGCGGCCATAGTCGATAACACGCATGATTGACTCCTTGTAGTCACGAAGGAAATCTACTGTAGGGTTCACGTGCAGGGGCCGACAAACGCGTTATGCTTACATGATTAAGTTTTTCTTAACTGAGGTTCTCTCTACATGAAACTTCCGCCGCTGAATGCGCTGCGCTGCTTTGAGGCGGCGGCGCGACTGCTCAGCCTGAAGCTGGCCGCCAGTGAGCTTTGCGTAACGCCCAGCGCCGTTAGTCAACAGATTGCCCGCCTGGAGGAAGCGCTAAATACCCCGCTTTTTATTCGTACTCCCCGACAGTTACAGTTAACGGCGGTGGGGGCGATCTACCTGCGGGCTATTCAGCCCGCGTTTATCCAGATAGCCGCCGCCACCCAGCGCCTGCAGGTGCCTACCGCCCCGGAAAAGGTGATGCTCAGCTGTACCAGCGGATTTGCCATTCAATGGTTGCTACCGCGGCTGGCTGATTTTGAACGGCGCTACCCGCAGATAGAGATCCAGATCGGCACCACCAACCGGCGAGTGGATTTGCTGAGCGAAGGGATCGATTTTGCCGTGCGTCATGGGCCCGGCGGCTGGCCGGAACTACAGGCTTACCGCCTGCTGGATGACGACCTGATGCCGGTATGCAGCCCGCAGCTGATTGCTCCGCGCCGGACCCTTAGCGACGCGAGCGATCTACTGCATTATCCGCTGTTGCATGATGAACATCGTGAAGACTGGGCGCTGTGGTGCGAGGCCGTGGGGCTGGAGGCGGATCACGCGCGGCGCGGGCCGGTGTTCATTGATTCCAACGGCGTGATGGAGGCGGCGCTTGCCGGGATGGGAATGGCATTACTGCGGCGCTCGTTCATAGCGCCAGCGCTGGCGCAGGGACGTCTGGTTAATCCCCTGGCGCAGCCCATCGCCTGCCCGCTTGCCTATTATCTGGTTTACCACGAGACCGCGCTGCTGGCGCCTGCCAATCGCTGTTTTCGCGACTGGCTGTTGGCTATGGCAGAGAAGGGGCGTAACGAGGGGACCCCTCTTTCTGGCAAAGACGGACAAGTGCGAGAATGCCCAGGAGAATAAGGAAAATCTGTTCCATACTCAAGGCGCGGTGCGGCGAACAGAAGCTTTCCCGATGAAGTTAGTGTAGTATGTTCGGCCACGAATACGGGCTCGCGGTGAATGTGCTGAACGCGCCGACGAGACTTTACGTTAAAAGTATATACGTAACAATGAGTTGTCTGTTCTGGCCTCATTGTTTCATAAAGCATACCAGACGCCTGGGAAGGCGACACCTTAAGGAAGCTCAATGAGCGAGAAACTGCAAAAAGTGCTGGCCCGCGCCGGCCACGGCTCCCGCCGTGAAATTGAAGCGAAAATCGAAGCTGGCCGCGTCAGCGTCGATGGCAAAATCGCCACCCTCGGCGATCGTGTAGAAATTGTCCCTGGGTTAAAAATTCGTATCGATGGTCATCTGATCTCGGTGAAAGAGTCTGCCGAGCAGATCTGCCGCGTGCTGGCTTACTATAAGCCGGAAGGCGAGCTCTGTACCCGTAACGATCCGGAAGGGCGCCCGACGGTGTTCGACCGTCTGCCTAAACTGCGCGGCGCGCGCTGGATTGCCGTTGGTCGTCTGGACGTGAATACCTGCGGCCTGCTGCTGTTCACCACCGATGGTGAACTGGCCAACCGCCTGATGCACCCGAGCCGTGAAGTCGAGCGTGAGTACGCCGTTCGCGTTTTCGGCCAGGTGGATGAGGATAAGCTGCGCCAGCTGTCGCGCGGCGTACAGTTAGAAGATGGTCCGGCAGCATTTAAAACCATCAAATTCACCGGCGGTGAAGGGATTAACCAGTGGTACAACGTCACCCTGACCGAAGGGCGTAACCGCGAAGTGCGTCGCCTGTGGGAAGCGGTCGGCGTGCAGGTCAGCCGTCTGATCCGCGTGCGCTACGGCGACATTCTGCTGCCGAAAGGCCTGCCGCGCGGCGGTTATACCGAGCTGGACCTGGCGCAGACCAACTACCTGCGCGAGCTGGTGGAGCTGACGCCGGAAACCAGCTCTAAGGTTGCCGTTGAGAAAGACCGTCGGCGGTTGAAAGCCAATCAGATCCGTCGGGCGGTGAAGCGTCACAGCCAGACCAGCGCTAATCCGCGCCAGGGTAACAACAGCAACCGTCGTTCCAGTACCCGCAATAAGACTAACGGTTAATATTATGCGTTCCGGTGGCTTGCCGCCGGAACGCGTACTTCTTTTCGCCGTATCAGGCCCTCAGTAGTCAATCCCCATCTGCGCTTTAATCCCGGCATCAAACGCATGCTTGACCGGGCGCAGTTCGCTGACGGTATCCGCCAGTTCAATAATATCGCGATGACAGCCGCGGCCGGTGATGATCACCGACTGATGGGCAGGACGCTCACGCAGGGCGCTCAGCACCGACTCCAGTGGCAGGTAATCGTACGCCACCATGTAAGTCAGCTCATCCAACAGCACCAGATCGAGCTGGTCGTCAGCGAGCATACGGCGGGCATGCTCCCAGACCGCCAGGCAGGCGGCAGTATCGCTGTCGCGGTCCTGGGTGTTCCAGGTGAAACCGGTGGCCATCACCTGAAATTCGACGCCGTGAGGTTCCAGCAGGTTACGCTCGCCGTTAGGCCAGGTCCCTTTGATAAACTGGATCACGCCGACTTTTTTGCCATGACCGACGGCACGGGTCGCGGTGCCAAAGGCGGCGGTGGTTTTACCTTTACCGTTGCCGGTAAAGACCATCACAATGCCGCGTTCGTCCTGGGCTGCCGCCACCCGGGCGTCAACTTTATCTTTCAGCCGCTGCTGGCGTTCGCGGTAGCGTTCTTCACTCATTGGGCAATTCCTGGTTTGCGTCCCGGTTGGGCGTCGAAGGTCATTCCCGTCTTGCGGCGACTGTCGTCGCCCATCAGCCACAGATAGACGGGCATGATGTCAGCGGGGGTTTTCAGTTTCAGCGGATCTTCCGTCGGGAACGCGCTGGCGCGCATCCCGGTGCGAGTGCCGCCGGGGTTGATGCAGTTCACCCGCAGGTGGCGGCTTTGATACTCGTCGGCCAGCACCTGCATCATCCCTTCGGTGGCGAATTTTGAAACCGCATAGGCTCCCCAGTTAGCGCGGCCCTGACGACCGACGCTGGACGAGGTAAAGACCAGCGAACCCGCATCCGAACGGAGTAATAAAGGAAGAAGCGCCTGGGTCAGCATAAAAGTGCCATTGACGTTCACCTGCATCACCTGCTGCCAGACCTCCGGCTTCTGCTCGTCCATGGGACAGATGTCGCCGAGCAGGCCGGCGTTGTGCAGCACGCCGTCAAGGCGGGGATAATGCATGCCGATCTGCTGCGCCAGCTGCTGGCACGCCTGCGGCGTGCAGGTCAGCAGGTCGAGGGTAAACCAGCGAGGGGGAATGCCGCCCTCGCGCTCGATTTCCTGGGCGACGGCGCGCAGTTTTTCGTCGTTGCGGCCCAGCAGAATCACGCTGGCGCTGTAGCGGGCGTAGGTCAGGGCCGCTTCACGACCAATCCCGTCGCTGGCGCCGGTGACCAGGATGATGCGATCTTTCAGCAAGTGGCGTTGCGGTTGATAATGCACGGCGACTCCTTGGGCGATCGGTTCCCGATCGCGCTTCATCTTTGGTATCTCACTTTTGCGCTGTTATGCCTGAAAGCGTCCATCATTGCAATCGGCGAAGCGGAAAGTATTCACAAAATTAATATCTTGCAACGATTTCAGCCTCGCTGAAAAAAACGGGAATCCGCTGCGCAGAGGACACAAAGCACAAAGACTTCTCGCCAGCGGCTGAGGTACACTGTGCAGCAACGTCAGTGCTTTACACAAGGTGAAAACGTGGAATTACTTGCTCAGTACGGCTTATTTTTGGCCAAGATCGCGACCGTCGTTGTCGCTATCGCGGTGATTGCCGCTATTATCGTCAACCTCGCTCAGCGCAAGAAGCAGCGCGGCGAGCTGCGGGTGACTAATCTTAGCGAGCATTATAAAGAGATGAAGGAATCGCTGGCGGTGGCGCTGCTGGACGGCCCGCAGCAGAAGCAGTGGCATAAGGCGCAGAAGAAAAAGCAAAAACAAGAGGCGAAGGCGGCCAAAGCGCGGGCGAAGTTGGGTAATGCCGAGCCAGAAGGCAAGCCGCGCGCCTGGGTGCTGGATTTCAAAGGCAGTATGGATGCTCATGAGGTCAATAGCCTGCGGGAAGAGATCACCGCGGTGCTGGCGGCGGCGAAAGCGCGCGACCAGGTAGTTATTCGTCTGGAAAGCCCTGGCGGGGTGGTACATGGCTACGGGCTGGCGGCTTTTCAGCTGCAGCGCTTGCGCGACAAACAGATCCCGCTGACGGTGGCGGTCGACAAAGTGGCGGCCAGCGGCGGCTATATGATGGCCTGCGTGGCGAACAAGATTGTCTCGGCGCCGTTTGCGATTCTTGGGTCAATTGGTGTGGTGGCGCAGATCCCGAACCTGCACCGCTTCCTGAAGAACAAAGATATTGATATCGAACTGCACACCGCCGGACAGTACAAACGGACGCTCACTCTGCTGGGTGAAAACACCGAAGAAGGGCGGCGCAAGTTCCGTGAGGATCTCAATGAGACGCACCATTTGTTCAAGGATTTTGTCCATCGGATGCGTCCGGGGCTTGATATTGAACAGGTGGCCACCGGCGAGCACTGGTATGGGGTACAGGCGCTGGAGAAAGGGTTGGTCGATGCGGTTGAAACCAGCGACGAGCTGCTGCTGGGGCTGATGGAGAGCCACGAGGTGATCGGGGTGCGCTATCAACAGCGCAAGAAAATGCTCGATCGTTTTACCGGTAGCGCGGCGGAGAGCGCTGACAGATTACTGCTACGCTGGTGGCAGCGCGGTCAGAAACCGCTGATGTAAATGACATAACGCGAGGCCTGACCTCGCGTTATTGTTTTCACCGGTCTTAATCGACCAGGTGGTATTTGTCCGACAGCTCGTGAGCGAGATACTTAAACATGTTAAATACCGCTGTACTCTTCGGCGTCGGTAGTCCCTGCTCATCAAGATAAAACTCACCGCTAAACACCAGGACATTGTTGCGCTGAACGACGTCGGTGGCTTCGATACCGGCTAACGTATCCTCATGTTCACGAATAAGTTTATTGGCTTTTTCGAGCAGCGTCTGGCGATCGATTGGTTGGGTTGTACCTTGCATAACGGACTCCTCTTTTTCTCCGCGCGTAGTGTACGCCGCGCGGCGGCGTGGGGCAAATTTTCCATGGACAAAACAGGGGTAATCGTAACCAGTGGAGAAACAGCCGTTTACTGGCGGGATTTGCTTTTGCATGCTAATAAAGTTGCGTAACGAATTTTATCAGGTACAGTGTGACGCTTTCGGCGATCTGGCAACAGATTTGCTTGACATTCGGCCAAAAATTCTTCGTGCTATGTCACCTGACGAAAAAAAGTCAGCAAACTCAAGCGCCTGGTTTTACGGAGATGAAACGGGTGTTCAGGGTTGATATTCACCGACGGTGCCGCAACATATGAGGCAGTCGCCAGTGGAGGGTGTATGAATGTGCGATGTATTCCTGGATGAATCAAATTAGGTAAAGGTGAATATGGGTAAAGCTCTCGTTATCGTTGAGTCCCCGGCAAAAGCCAAAACGATCAATAAGTATCTGGGTAATGACTACGTGGTGAAATCCAGCGTCGGTCATATCCGCGATTTGCCGACCAGTGGATCAGCTTCCAAAAAGAGCGCCGACTCTACCGCCACCAAAGGGGCTAAAAAGCCTAAAAAGGATGAACGTGGTGCTCTGGTTAACCGCATGGGCGTGGACCCATGGCATGACTGGAATGCGCACTATGAAGTACTTCCGGGTAAAGAAAAGGTAGTTTCAGAACTCAAACAGTTGGCGGAAAAAGCTGACCACATCTATCTCGCAACCGACCTTGACCGCGAAGGGGAAGCCATTGCGTGGCACCTGCGGGAAGTGATCGGCGGCGATGAACAGCGTTACAGCCGCGTGGTGTTCAATGAGATCACCAAAAACGCGATTCGTCAGGCCTTCGAAAAGCCGGGCGAACTGAATATCGATCGGGTTAACGCCCAGCAGGCGCGCCGCTTTATGGACCGCGTGGTGGGCTATATGGTCTCGCCGCTGCTGTGGAAAAAAATTGCCCGCGGTCTTTCTGCCGGGCGCGTGCAGTCCGTTGCGGTCCGCCTGGTGGTGGAGCGTGAGCGTGAAATCAAGGCGTTCGTCCCGGAAGAGTACTGGGAAGTCGATGCCAGCACCACCACGCCGGGCGGCGACGCGCTGCCGCTGCAGGTGACGCATAAAGGCGATAAGCCGTTCCGTCCGGTCAGCCGTGATGAGACCATGGCGGCGGTATCGTTGCTGGAAAAAGCCAGCTACAGCGTGCTGGAGCGGGAAGACAAGCCGACCAGCAGCAAGCCGGGCGCCCCGTTCATTACCTCCACGCTGCAGCAGGCGGCCAGCACCCGTCTTGGCTTCGGCGTGAAAAAAACCATGATGATGGCTCAGCGTCTTTATGAGGCCGGTCACATCACCTATATGCGTACCGACTCCACCAACCTGAGTCAGGACGCGCTGAACATGGTCCGCGGCTATATCAGCGATAAATTCGGCAAAAAGTACCTGCCGGAGAGCGCTAACCAGTACGCCAGCAAAGAAAACTCGCAGGAAGCGCACGAAGCGATTCGTCCTTCTGACGTGAATGTCCTGGCGGAAACGCTGAAAGATATGGAAGCGGATGCGCAGAAACTGTATCAGCTGATCTGGCGCCAGTTTGTCGCCTGTCAGATGACGCCGGCGCAGTATGACTCCACGACGCTGACCGTAGCGGCGGGTGATTTCAAACTGAAAGCGCGCGGTCGTACCTTACGTTTTGACGGCTGGACAAAAGTCATGCCGGCCCTGCGCAAGGGCGATGAAGACCGGACGCTGCCGGTGGTCAAACAGGGCGACAGCCTGAGCCTGGTGGAGCTGACGCCTGCGCAGCACTTTACCAAGCCGCCAGCACGCTTCAGCGAAGCCTCGCTGGTGAAAGAGCTGGAAAAACGCGGCATCGGCCGTCCGTCGACCTACGCGTCGATCATCTCGACCATTCAGGATCGCGGCTACGTGCGGGTGGAAAACCGTCGTTTCTACGCAGAGAAAATGGGCGAGATCGTCACCGACCGGCTGGAAGAAAACTTCCGCGATCTGATGAACTATGACTTCACTGCGCAGATGGAAGATCGTCTCGACCAGGTGGCCAACCACCAGGCCGAGTGGAAAGAGGTGCTGAACCACTTCTTCGGCGATTTTACCACCCAGCTGGAGACGGCGGAGAAAGATCCGGAAGAGGGCGGCATGCAGCCGAACCCGATGGTGCTTACCAGCATCGACTGCCCAACCTGTGGACGTAAAATGGGTATTCGTACCGCCAGCACCGGCGTTTTCCTCGGCTGTTCGGGTTATGCCCTGCCGCCGAAAGAGCGGTGCAAAACCACCATCAACCTGGTGCCGGAAAACGAAGTCCTCAACGTACTGGAAGGCGATGACGCGGAAACTAACGCCCTGCGTGCTAAACGTCGCTGCCAGAAGTGCGGGACGGCGATGGACAGCTACCTTATCGATCCCAAGCGTAAACTGCACGTCTGTGGTAATAACCCGACCTGCGACGGCTACGAAATTGAAGAGGGCGAGTTCCGCATCAAGGGCTATGACGGCCCGGTGGTGGAGTGCGAGAAGTGCGGTTCTGAAATGCACCTGAAAATGGGGCGTTTCGGTAAGTACATGGCCTGTACCAACGACGAGTGTAAGAACACGCGTAAGATCCTGCGCAATGGCGAAGTGGCTCCGCCGAAGGAAGATCCGGTCCCGCTGCCGGAGCTGCCGTGCGAGAAGTCTGACGCTTATTTCGTCCTGCGTGACGGGGCGGCGGGGGTCTTCCTGGCGGCCAACACGTTCCCGAAATCACGGGAAACGCGTGCGCCGCTGGTGGAAGAGCTGTACCGCTTCCGCGATCGTCTGCCGGAAAAACTGCGCTATCTTGCCGATGCGCCGCAGCAGGATCCGGAAGGCAATAAAACGCTGGTACGCTTTAGCCGTAAAACGAAGCAGCAGTATGTCGCCTCCGAAAAAGAGGGTAAAGCGACTGGCTGGTCAGCCTTCTTTATCGACGGTAAATGGACGGAAGCTAAAAAGTAATGGCGTTCGTTCGGGCAGGAAAAGCACGCTTTTCCTGCTCCTCCGACCGGCAGAGATAGCGGATATCTCTGCCGTGTCGTTTCCCCCTTCCGCATGGGTTTTTTGCCCCTTATAACCACCTATATTATTTTTCGTTAGTGTCTATACACTGTAGATATAAATGATATAGTGGTTATAGTTAATCCCTTTTTTATTATTAAAACGTCTTATACATCATCGCTTTCAGGATGCGTTGCGGCGCCACTATGGCCAACTGCCGGTAGACCCGGGTCTTCACAGCCGACAAGTTGCCTGAACGTAAAGTGTATTAAGCGGCTTCATTTTACGCGCAAACGGATATCAGCCATGAAACTACAACAGCTTCGCTACATCGTTGAGGTGGTTAACCATAACCTGAATGTTTCATCCACCGCCGAAGGGCTTTATACCTCCCAGCCGGGCATCAGTAAGCAGGTCCGCATGCTGGAAGATGAGCTGGGCATCCAGATTTTTGCCCGCAGCGGCAAACATTTAACCCAGGTGACACCGGCCGGGCAGGAGATCATCCGCATCGCCCGCGAGGTGTTGTCGAAAGTCGATGCTATCAAATCTGTCGCCGGGGAGCATACCTGGCCTGATAAAGGCTCGCTGTATGTGGCGACCACCCATACCCAGGCGCGCTACGCATTGCCTGGGGTGATCAAAGGCTTCATTGAGCGTTATCCGCGCGTCTCGCTGCATATGCATCAGGGCTCGCCGACCCAGATTGCGGAGGCGGTCTCAAAAGGTAACGCCGACTTCGCTATCGCCACCGAGGCGCTGCATCTGTATGACGATCTGGTGATGTTGCCGTGCTATCACTGGAACCGCTCGATTGTGGTCACGCCTGAGCATCCTCTGGCGGCGAAGGGTTCGGTATCCATAGAGGAACTGGCGCAGTATCCACTGGTGACTTACACCTTTGGCTTTACCGGCCGTTCCGAACTGGACACCGCGTTTAATCGTGCGGGTCTGACGCCACGCATTGTCTTTACCGCCACTGACGCCGATGTTATCAAGACCTATGTTCGTCTGGGGCTTGGGGTCGGGGTGATCGCCAGCATGGCGGTGGACCCGGTTTCGGACCCGGATCTGGTGAAGCTGGATGCGAACGGTATTTTCAGCCACAGCACCACTAAAATTGGTTTCCGCCGTAGCACCTTTTTACGCAGCTATATGTATGATTTTATTCAACGCTTTGCCCCTCATCTGACCCGCGATGTGGTAGATACCGCCGTGGCGTTGCGCTCGAATGAAGATATTGAAGCGATGTTCAAAGATATAAAACTTCCGGAAAAATAACCCTGATAAAAATAATGGCATTCCCGGTGGGGAGTGCCATTTACTATCATGGCCCTTATTTAACGATGTAAACCTCGAACCAATCACAAAATTAATAAATTCTGGTAACACGTTTGCCATTATGCCCGCCGCGATCAAATAACCGGTTAAATATATACCATCAAGCCTAAATTCACTGGATTAATCTTTTATCCATAATTAAGATTTATCTGTACCTGATGATTTGAGCAATTGGTGGTGACAATATGATAAGTAATATCGATTACATGAAACTGGCGATGTCATACGAGAATGACAAAACCGAAATCGATCCCGTTCTGCGTAGTCGCGTATGGGGCGTAGTGTTGGTGGGGCTGGCGATGTTCTGGAGCATCATTGCGCTCACCATCTGCAACATCTGGATTGTCAGCTAAAGCTGTAGGTCATCGTTGTAGATACATGTCATTTTTATGACAGTGAAAGGAAACCGTAATATAAAATTAGTGACCGGCAATACAGGGAGAATATATTTTGCCGCGGGATTTATCCAACCAGAAACCTCTCATAAGAGCTAATCATCCTTCGTTGACAGATTAGCTCTTTTTTTGTCCTCATGTACTAATACAATATCGCCTTTAACCACCTCTTTGCACTATTTTGGTGCCTTTTCGCCGGTATTAAGATAATTCCCGTTTCAGGACCTGCGCCCTCCCGGCATTTAGCAATTTGGGTTGTTATCAAAGTGTTATGCTCAGCATGTGTTATCTTTAATGGAGACCCTGAGGAGAATCAGGGTATGCCATCCCTGAGATAAAGGAGGAGCTATGTCGTCAACCCTACGAGAAGCCAGTAAGGACACGCTACAGGTTAACGAGAAAACCTGGCACTACTACAGTCTGCCGTTAGCGGAAAAACAGCTGGGTGATATCAGTCGGCTGCCCAAATCGCTGAAGGTGCTGATGGAAAACCTGCTGCGCTGGCAGGACGGTGACTCGGTAACTGAAGAAGATATTCGTGCCCTGGCCGGCTGGCTGCAACAGGCCCATGCCGACCGGGAGATTGCCTATCGTCCGGCTCGCGTCCTGATGCAGGACTTTACCGGCGTGCCGGCGGTGGTGGATCTGGCCGCGATGCGCGAGGCGGTGAAACGCCTGGGCGGCGATACGGCGAAGGTCAATCCCCTGTCACCTGTTGACCTGGTGATCGACCACTCAGTGACCGTCGACCGTTTCGGCGATGATGAAGCCTTCGAAGACAACGTCCGTCTGGAAATGGAACGCAACCACGAGCGCTACGCGTTTCTGCGCTGGGGGCAGCAGGCCTTTAGCCGCTTCAGCGTGGTGCCGCCGGGAACCGGGATATGCCACCAGGTCAACCTTGAATACCTGGGTCGCGCGGTGTGGAGCGAGGAAGTCAATGGCCAGTGGATGGCGTGGCCGGATACCCTGGTGGGTACGGACTCCCATACCACCATGATTAATGGTCTCGGCGTGCTTGGCTGGGGCGTCGGCGGGATTGAGGCGGAAGCCGCCATGCTGGGTCAGCCGGTGTCGATGCTGATCCCGGATGTGGTGGGCTTTAAACTCAGCGGTAAACTGCGCGAAGGTATCACCGCCACCGACCTGGTATTGACCGTTACCCAGATGCTGCGCCAGCATGGTGTCGTCGGCAAATTTGTTGAATTCTACGGCGACGGGCTGGATACCTTACCCCTGGCCGACCGCGCGACCATCGCCAATATGGCGCCGGAGTATGGCGCCACCTGCGGCTTCTTCCCAATCGATGACGTGACGCTCAGCTATATGCGTCTCAGCGGTCGTAGCGAAGAGCAGGTCGCGCTGGTGGAAGCGTATGCCAAAGCGCAGGGAATGTGGCGCCAGCCTGGCGATGAGCCGGTGTTTACCAGCACCCTGGCACTGGATATGAGCAGCGTTGAGGCGAGCCTCGCCGGGCCGAAGCGGCCGCAGGATCGCGTGGCCTTAGGCGATGTGCCGAAAGCTTTTGCCGCCAGCGGTGAACTGGAGGTCAACCATCTGCAGCGTCAGCGCCAGCCGGTGGATTATACGCTGAACGGGCATCACTACTCGCTGCCGGATGGCGCCGTAGCCATTGCGGCAATCACCTCCTGCACCAATACCTCCAACCCCAGCGTGCTGATGGCCGCCGGTCTGCTGGCGAAAAAAGCCGTCGAACGTGGCCTGCAGCCGCAGCCCTGGGTAAAAGCGTCTCTGGCTCCAGGCTCGAAAGTCGTGTCAGATTATCTGGCTCATGCCGGCCTGACGCCTTACCTCGACCAGCTCGGCTTTAATCTGGTGGGATATGGCTGTACCACCTGTATCGGTAACTCCGGTCCGTTGCCGGAACCGATTGAAGAGGCGATCAAAAAGGGCGACCTGACCGTCGGGGCGGTGCTCTCCGGCAACCGTAACTTCGAAGGACGCATCCATCCGCTGGTGAAAACCAACTGGCTGGCCTCTCCTCCACTGGTGGTCGCTTACGCCCTGGCGGGGAACATGAATATCGACCTCACCCGCGAGCCGTTGGGGCAGGGTAAGAATGGCGAGCCGGTTTATCTGAAAGATATCTGGCCGAGCGGGGAGGAGATTGCCCTCGCGGTGGAACAGGTCTCCACCGAAATGTTCCGCAAAGAGTACGCGGAAGTGTTTTCCGGTACTGAGGAGTGGAAAGCAATCAAGGTGGAGGCGTCAGATACCTATGACTGGCAGGAGGACTCGACTTATATTCGCCTGTCGCCGTTCTTTGACGAGATGGGCGTCGAGCCGCTGCCGGTGGAGGATATTCATGGTGCGCGGATCCTCGCTATGCTGGGCGATTCAGTGACCACTGACCACATTTCGCCGGCGGGGAGCATCAAAGCCGATAGTCCGGCTGGTCGCTATTTGCAGGAGCATGGGGTTGCCCGGCGCGACTTTAACTCCTACGGTTCCCGTCGCGGTAACCATGAGGTGATGATGCGCGGCACTTTCGCCAATATCCGCATTCGCAACGAGATGGTGCCAGGCGTGGAAGGCGGCATGACCCGCCATTTGCCAGACCGCGAACCGGTGGCGATCTACGATGCGGCGATGCGGTATAAAGCCGAAGGCATACCGCTGGCGGTGATCGCTGGTAAGGAGTATGGGTCAGGTTCCAGCCGTGACTGGGCGGCCAAGGGGCCGCGCCTGCTGGGGATCCGGGTGGTGATCGCCGAATCCTTCGAACGTATCCACCGCTCCAACCTGATCGGAATGGGCATTTTGCCGCTGGAGTTCCCGCAAGGTGTGACCCGTAAAACGCTGCAGTTGACCGGGGAGGAGCGGATTGATATCAGCAACCTGCAGTCGCTTCAGCCTGGCGCGACGGTGCCGGTCACGGTTACGCGGGCTGACGGCACGCAGGACGTGATCCCGTGTCGGTGCCGTATCGACACTGCGACCGAGCTGACCTACTACCGCAACGACGGTATCCTGCACTACGTCATCCGTAATATGCTGTAAAGCAAAGGGCCAGCATCGCTGGCCCTTTCTCTTTGGTTACACCGGTTTATTCCGCCGGCTTGCTGTTCAGCAGATGACCCATCTTGGCGGCTTTGGTGTCCAGATAGTGAGCGTTTTTCGGGTTGCGTCCGACGATCAGCGGAACGCGCTCCACGATGTTGATCCCGGCTTCGGTAAGAATTTCCACTTTTTTCGGGTTATTGGTTAATAACCGCACCTGCTCAACGTTGAGCAGTTTGAACATATCGGCGCACAGGGTGAAGTCGCGCTCATCGGCGGCGAAGCCAAGCTGATGGTTCGCCTCAACGGTGTCATAGCCCTGGTCCTGCAGCGCGTAGGCGCGAATTTTATTCAATAACCCAATGTTGCGTCCTTCCTGGCGATGATAGAGCAGGATCCCCCGGCCCTCTTCAGCGATATGCGACAGAGCCGCCTCCAGTTGAAAGCCGCAATCACAGCGCAGGCTAAACAGGGCATCGCCGGTCAGGCATTCTGAATGTACTCGGGCCAGAACGGGCGTCTGCCCTGAAATATCGCCATAAACCAGCGCGACATGATCCTGTCCGGTTGCCAGTTCTTCAAAACCCACCATCAGGAAATCGCCCCAGGGGGTTGGCAGTTTGGCTTCTGCCACACGTTTAAGCTGCATGTGATTCTCCAGATTCTGTCAGCACCTGAATGTGCTTTCTGTTTACCGCTATTTTGCCACAAGGCCTGGACGTTCTCCTAATCGCGAACGGTTAGCCGCGTGGAAAGCGCACAAACGAACCAGTTTCCGCTATGATGTTCATCTACAAGGAGAAGGAGAGAAAATGCTGTTAATTGCCCGACGAACCGCTCTCGCGGCGGCGCTGCTGCTGATCATGCCCCTTGCCGTCTGGCTGTCTGGCTGGCTGTGGCAGCCAGGGCTGCCGGTCGCCTGGCTGAAAACACTGTGGTGGGTGACAGAAACGGTGACTCAGCCATGGGGGATCATCACGCATGTTGTGCTGTGCGCCTGGTTTCTCTGGTGTCTGCGCTTTCGCCTGCGCGCGGCGCTGATCCTGTTCCTTATCCTCGCCGCCGCCATCCTGGTGGGACAGGGGGCGAAATCCTGGGTCAAGGCGCGAGTCCAGGAGCCGAGACCCTTTGTCATCTGGCTGGAAAACACACGCCAGGTGCCGGTGACGCAATTCTATGCGTTGAAGCGCAAAGAACGCGCTAAACTGGTGCATGAACAGCTGGCACAGGCGCAGGATATCCCGCCCTTTTTACGCAAGCACTGGCAGAAGGAGACCGGGTTTGCCTTCCCGTCTGGTCACACGATGTTCGCCGCCAGCTGGGCGCTGTTAGCTGCCGGGCTGCTGTGGCCGCGTCGGCGCTGGGGCACGATCGCGGTGTTGCTGGTGTGGGCGACGGCGGTGATGGGCAGTCGCCTGGCGCTGGGCATGCACTGGCCATTGGATCTCATCGTCGCTACGCTGATCTCCTGGCTGTTGGTCACCGTGGCCTGCTGGTTGACACAGCGCCTCTGCGGGCCGCTTTCCCCTCCGGGGGAAGAGGCGCAGGATATTAAAAAACGGACAACCGAAGCAGAGTAATGTTGATTTTAGCGGCATCCGACCGCATATCCTGACGAGTTGCCATGCTTTTTCATTCCACCGCTGCGGCGAAAATGATACTTTATAGGGCTGAAAGCGGGCTTTTTTCGCGCAACCCACATAACGGGAAGTCATGTGAAATATTTACTCATTTTCTTACTGGTGTTAGCAATCTTCGTCATTTCAGTGACGCTGGGGGCGCAGAATGACCAACAGGTCACTTTCAACTATTTACTCGCTCAGGGTGAATTCCGCATATCGACGCTGCTGGCGGTGCTGTTTGCCGCGGGCTTTGCCATCGGCTGGCTGATCTGCGGCCTGTTCTGGCTGCGGGTGCGTGTCTCGCTGGCGCGCGCGGAGCGTAAAATTAAGCGCCTTGAGCATCAGATTGCCCCCGTCAGTCCGGCCACTGCCGTCGCAGGCGTGCCTGCCGTGAAGGAATAACCTCTTATGCTGGAGTTGTTGTTTCTGCTTTTACCCGTTGCCGCCGCTTACGGCTGGTATATGGGCCGCAGAAGTGCACAACAGTCCAAACAGGACGATGCGAGCCGCCTGTCACGTGATTACGTGGCGGGGGTAAACTTCCTGCTCAGTAACCAGCAGGATAAGGCCGTCGACCTGTTCCTTGATATGCTGAAAGAGGATACCGGCACCGTCGAGGCGCACCTGACGCTCGGTAACCTGTTCCGTTCCCGCGGCGAAGTTGACCGCGCGATCCGTATTCATCAGAGCCTGATGGAAAGCGCATCCTTAACCTACGATCAGCGCCTGCTGGCGGTGCAACAACTGGGGCGCGACTATATGGCCGCCGGGTTGTACGATCGCGCGGAAGACATGTTTAAGCAGCTGGTGGATGAGACCGATTTCCGTCTCGGCGCGTTGCAGCAGCTGCTGCAGATCTATCAGGCGACCAGCGACTGGCAGTCGGCGATTGAAGTGGCTGAACGACTGGTGAAGCTGGGTAAAGAGAAACATCGTGGCGAGATCGCCAACTTCTGGTGCGAGCTGGCCCTGCAGCAGGTGGCGGCCAACGATCTGGATAAGGCGATGGCCCTGCTGAAAAAAGGTGCCGCCGCGGACCGCAACAGCGCCCGGGTGTCGATCATGATGGGTCGGGTGTGGATGGAAAAGGGGGACTACGCCAAAGCGGTGGAAAGCCTTGAACGGGTTATCGATCAGGATAAAGAGCTGGTGGGAGAGACGCTGGAGATGCTGCAGACCTGCTACCAGCAGCTTGGCAAAGCCGAGGAGTGGGAGGCTTTCCTGCGGCGCTGCGTCGAAGAGAACACCGGGGCGACTGCCGAACTGATGCTGGCGCAAATTCTCGAGCAACGGGAAGGGGTTGAAGCGGCGCAAAATTATGTGACCCGTCAGCTGGAACGTCACCCGACCATGCGTGTCTTCCATAAGTTGATGGACTACCATCTCAACGAGGCGGAAGAAGGGCGGGCGAAAGAAAGCCTGGGGGTGCTGCGAAACATGGTTGGCGAGCAGGTGCGCAGCAAACCGCGTTACCGCTGCCAGAAATGCGGCTTTACGGCGCATACTCTTTACTGGCATTGCCCATCCTGCCGCTCCTGGGCAACCATCAAACCGATTCGCGGCCTCGATGGCCAATAGGGTCAAAAAAAAGCCGCTAATTAGTTACAACATCCTTATCGGTTTTTTCGGCTTTATCGTCTGTGACCCCGGCAGCGCCATCGTTCGACCAGCGCAAATACAGCGGCCTGTCATTTTGTTAGCATCACAGGTAGAATGCTGCCCGTTTACCTTTTTTGCGCCGCTCAGGCGCCCATCAACACTAAGGTCTGGTCATGACGTCTACAGCTATCACATCTTCCCGCGCTGTCACTTCCTCTCCCGTTGTGGTTGCGCTTGACTATGATAATCGCGATAAAGCGCTGGCATTTGTCGACCGCATCGACCCGCTCGACTGCCGTCTGAAGGTGGGTAAAGAGATGTTCACCCTGCTGGGGCCGCAGTTTGTACGCGAGCTGCATCAGCGCGGGTTTGAGGTATTCCTTGACCTTAAGTTTCATGATATTCCCAACACTACCGCCCGTGCGGTGGCGGCAGCGGCGGAGCTGGGCGTATGGATGGTGAATGTCCATGCCTCCGGCGGGGCGCGAATGATGACCGCCGCGCGGGAAGCGCTGCTGCCGTTTGGAAAAGATGCGCCGCTGCTCATCGCTGTCACGGTGCTCACCAGCATGGAAGCCAGCGACCTGCAGGATCTGGGCATTACCTTATCCCCGGCGGACTATGCGGCGAAGCTGGCGGCGCTCACTCAGCGCTGCGGCCTGGACGGGGTGGTGTGTTCAGCTCAGGAGGCAGTGCGCTTCAAACAGGAGCTGGGGCAGGCGTTTAAACTGGTGACCCCGGGGATCCGTCCGCAGGGCAGCGACGCTGGCGATCAGCGGCGGATCATGACCCCTGAGCAGGCCCAGCAAGCCGGGGTGGATTATATGGTGATTGGTCGGCCGGTAACGCAGTCGGCCGATCCTGCCGCAACGCTGCGGGCGATCAACGTCTCGTTGTCAAAGGAGGCATAATGAGCGATTCCAATAGCCGCCTGGTTTACTCCACGGAATCCGGGCGTATCGACGAGGCAAAACCGGCGCCAGTGCGCCCTAAAGGCGATGGCATTGTACGTATCCAGCGTCAGACCAGCGGTCGCAAGGGCAAAGGCGTCTGCCTGATTAGCGGCATTGATGCCGATGATGCTGCGCTAACGGCCCTGGCGGCAGAGCTGAAAAAGAAATGTGGTTGCGGCGGCGCGGTGAAAGATGGCGTGATCGAGATTCAGGGCGACAAACGCGATTTACTCAAATCGCTGCTCGAGGCGAAAGGGATGAAGGTTAAGTTAGCCGGCGGTTGAGCACTATTTCTGCAATATTTAAATCTTCTGCTCAAATAACAAGGCCGCGGTGAAAGCCGCGGCCTTGAATCATTTTACGTGCGTAAGTCAATTCGTGTGAATTATTCTTTTATTTGGTCAGGTAATTATATTATTTGCCGACCTGGTGACCAATAATACCACCGACTGCTGCCCCGCCCAGGGTACCGAGCGCGCTACCGTCAGTTAACACTGCCCCACCGATGGCGCCCGCGCCAGCACCGATTGCGGTGTTGCGATCGCGTTTGGACATGTTAGAGCAAGCGCTCAGAGACATTGCTACAGTGACAGCCAGAACGACAGCAGCCATTTTTTTGCTCGTTGAAGTCATCATTTTTTTTCTCCTGAATAATCTATTCATGGATACAACGCTCCTTTAAGCATAGCCTGATATAGCAGCTTTAGGGCAATACCATGAAGTTAGGGTGCGCAGGTTTCACGAAAATCACGCAGGTGATAGTCACTTCCTGTTATATCGCTAATAATAATTTTACTTTTTTTAAAATTTATCGTCAGGTAAAAAATCTTAATTAACGGCTCGGAATACTCTCAGAGCGCCAGAACACCCCGTCCGCTGCTATCGTGTGGAGCGGGGTGAGAGATTGTCAGGTGTGAGGGACGATATCGACGAGAAGACCGCTGCGGATCAGCTGATCGCGGCACGCGGTCGGCAGCCGATCGTCGGTGATCACGCGATTAAAGCGGCCGGCGGGCCCCAGTGGATAGGGGTGAACCGCGCTGAATTTAGAGCTGTCGCTGAGGATGATTGCCTCGCAATGTTTTTCCAGCACGGCGTTTACCACATCCGCACGCATCATATCGCGGCCGGTAAAGCCGGTGTCTGCTTGCCAGCCATCGATCCCAATGAAGGCTTTACTGAAATGCACCTGCTGAATGAACTGGCGGGTCAAGGGGCCTACCATGCTCTCACTGCGTTTCTGGTATATCCCGCCCAGCAGGATCACCTCTCCCGGCGTCTCTTTCAACAGGTGGGCAATATAGCTGCTGACGGTGATAATGGTGATATCTCCCCGTTCAGCCAGGGTGCGCGCCAGCAGGGCGTTGCTGCTCCCGTTTTCGATAAACACGGTTTCGCCGGCGTTTACCAGCGCCGCTGCCCGGCTGGCCAGCTCACGCTTAATGGCAAAATGAGTCATCATGCGGGTTTCGACATCTTCGCTGTCCAGCGGGACGGCATAACCATGGGTGCGGCGCAGATAGCTCTGCTTCTCCAGCAGATTCAGGTCCTGGCGAATAGTGACCTCTGAGACACCGGTCATCTTCGCCAGATCGGCGACGCTCATGCGGCCTTTATCGATGACCACTTGCAAAATACTTTGTTGTCGGGCGTTCATAGCAACATCACTGTTAGGGGGCTATTTGGCGAGCAACCGGAATGAAAAGCCGGTTGCAGAATAGGTGATAATCAGATTTCCCAGGGCGCTTTGGGCTGGTTTTGTTGCTCCGCGTCGTCCGCCGCCAGCGCCAGCAGCTCTGCTTTGAGGATCTCCAGATTATGGATTGCAGAGTGATAATCACCGGCAACCAGAATATCCAGCACGGTATCGATACGTTGAGCGAGCAGGTGGGCATTCACATCTGACATGGCATTATCCTGGTAACAAAAACGAATGAAATCAATGATGCTAAAAAAGAGTGAAAAAGAGAAGCGAAAAAAACGCACAACCTTAATCGGCGCGACGGAAATAGCTGGATGGAGAGGAAAGAAGCAGCGGTTCCCGCAGGAACCGCTGAGATGACACGTCAGACTGCCGGACGCGCAATAATGCTGCGGGTTTCCATGCGGACTTCGGCGATGGTGACATCGATAACGTCGGTGACTTTGTAAACCACTTCGCCCTTGATCTGCACGGTGCCGTTCTCCTGGCTGCACACCAGTTCATCGCGTACGGCGTGAAGGAACGGGGCCGGAATAAAGGCAACCGCGCCATTGTCCACCAGACGTACACGCATCCCGCCGCGGCTGACGTCGATAATCTCCGCGGCAAAGCGGGTATCGGTCCCGGCTTTGTCGTTGAGGAAACGGGCATACAGCCAGTCAGCGACATCGCGTTCCGCCATGCGGTTAAGACGACGGCGCTCCGCCATCTGCACGGTGGCTTCATCCTGCGGACGCGCAATGGTCTCACCTTTGATGATGGCCTTCAGCAGACGATGGTTAATCATGTCGCCATACTTACGGATCGGCGAAGTCCAGGTGGCGTAAGCTTCAAGCCCAAGACCAAAGTGCGGACCCGGCTCGGTGCTGATTTCCGCAAACGACTGGAAGCGGCGAATGCGGCTGTCGAGGAAACCGGTCGGCTGAGCGTCCAGTTCACGGCGCAGTTTACAGAACCCTTCGAGAGTCAGGACTTCCGCCGGGTCGACGTGCACGTCGTGGGTTTTCAGCAGGGCGGCCAACTGTTCGGTATTCGCCGGGTCGAAGCCGGTATGGACGTTATAAACGCCGAAGCCGAGCTTGTCGCGCAGAACGCGTGCGGCACAGATGTTGGCGGCGATCATCGACTCTTCAACAATGCGGTTGGCAATACGGCGCGGTTCCGCGACGATGTCCAGCACTTCGCCTTTTTCGCCGAGGACGAAACGGTAGTCCGGACGGTCTTTAAATACCAGTGCATGGGTCTGACGCCATTCGCTACGACGTTGGCACACGTCCTTCAGCAGCGTAATTTGCTGGGCGATCGCCTCACTGCCCGGCTGCCAGCTGCCGCGGCCTTCCAGCCAGTCAGAAACATCGTCATAGGCCAGCTTGGCTTTTGATTCGATGGTGGCGGCAAAGAACGCGATGTTGTCTTCAATGGTGCCATCGGCTGCCAGGGTCATCTGACAAGCCAGTACCGGGCGCACTTCGTTGGCACGCAGCGAGCACAGATCGTCTGACAGCTCGCGCGGCAGCATCGGAATATTGAAGCCCGGCAGGTAGTTGGTAAAGGCGCGTACTTTTGCGGCGTTATCCAGCTTACTACCTTCGGCAATCCAGGCGGTCGGGTCGGCAATGGCGACCGTCAGCAGCAGTTTGCCGTCGGCGGCGGACTCAGCATACAGCGCATCGTCCATATCTTCGGTGCTGGCGCTGTCGATGGTGACGAAGTCGAGGGCGGTTAAATCGCGGCGGGTCAGCCCTTCGTCAAGCATCTCAGTGGCGACGCCGTCCGGCGCCTCTTTTTCCAGATTATGGCGCGCCAGCGTTACCCACCAGGGGACGAAGTGGTCGTCGCTAAAGGTGATAAACTGGGTCAGCTCCGCGTAAAACCCGCGATCGCCTTTTAAGGGATGACGGCGCATCTCGGCGACGGCCCAGTCACCCTGTTTGAAATCGTGCTCAACGCCACGGGCGGCGCGGCAGGGAATGGCGTCTTTCAGCAGCGGATGGTCAGGAACGATAGCGAGGCGGTCGTCTTTCTTCTGGACTTTACCGACGAAACGGGTCAGGAAGGGCTCAACCAGGGTTTCTGGTTCGGCGCTTTCGCGATCTTTTTCAGAATGGATCACCGCGACGATACGGTCGCCATGCATCACTTTTTTCATCTGCGGCGGCGGAATGAAGTAGCTCTTCTGAGCGTCCACTTCGAGGAAGCCAAAGCCCTTTTCCGTGCCCTTAACGACCCCTTCCGCGCGCGGCGTCTGGGAATGCAGTTGCTGTTTAAGCTGCGCTAGCAGCGGGTTATCCTGAAACATAATTAGGTATTTTCGTGGCTAAAAGAGCGGCTGACATTTTTACGCGAATATGCCTGCCGCAGCAAGCGCTGTTTCAGCAATTTACGTCTGCTGACGCACATTGCCGAGGGCGATTTTCAGACGATTCATCCAGCCGCACAACCCGCTCCAGGTTAACAAATCGATTGTCTGTTCCGCAGAAAGTCCATATTCCGCGAGGGGGGTTAGCTGAGCGGCGCTAAACCGGTCTGGCGAGCGGGTCAACAACTGGACCGCGGTGACGAGCGCACGCGACTGAGGGTGCCGGTTAAGCCAGCGCTGGAGCGCAAGCTCGCCTTGCCGCAGATGGCTGGCAAAATCCTCTTCGTCTTGCCAGCGATTAAGCCAGGCGTCAAAACAGGTGGCGCTGCCGTTGGTACGCGCCGTGAGTAGGGCGATCTGCGGGCCAAAGGCATCGTCAGTACTGAGCTGGCGGATCAATGTCTCCAGAGGCGCGATCAACAGCGGGTCGCAGGCCAGCAGGGCGGCTAATTCGCCGAGGCCAGGTAGCGACTGCCAGCTGGCGATGCGCCGCTGGCGCTCATCATCGGCGTACTGCAGGTCAGGATCGTCAAGGTCGCTTTGCCACTCACCCGTCGGGGAAGTGAACAGGTCGGCGGGCGCCTCCTCTTGCTGAGGCATACCGGGGATCCAGCGCACCGGGAAGCCCAGCGCCGCCTGCAGGACGGCAATTGCCCGGGCCTGGAAGCCGACGAAACCAATAATCTGGTTGATCAAAATAATATCCCGGCTGGTTAAACCGACTTCATCCAGCTGGCTGCGGGAGAGGGCGTTAATCACAGAGGGAGAACCGGCAAGCTGACGAGCGTATTGCGTGATCTGCGCCAGGCGGCGGTTGCTCTCGCGCGAAGAGTCAGGACCCGGCAGGGGCGCCAGGCGGGCAGCGTAGTGGTTACACAAGCGCTGGACGCCGTAAACCTGAGCAACAGTCAGCGCGGTGCTCAGGCGATCGTAGGCGGTAAAGGTTTGCAGGCGGCTGACAGTCACCTGATCGGGAAACAGCAGTCCGGCCAGCTGGCGAGCGGGGTGTAACCAGCCAGCATGAGTAGATAACCAGGTGTCCGGCAGCGTCAGGTCCAGCAAAAAGCGGTCTTCAACATGGGCGGCTTCGGGGACAAGCGGCAGGACATCCACCGGGCAGATTGTTGACTGGGTTTCGTGATACCAGTGGTTTTTGCCATTCACGCGGCGTGGCTCCATGGGCTTTCCTTGTTCGGTATGTGGCGAACCGCCGTTCCGCGGATCGTTTATGCAGAACTATCCTGGCGTAACCCGGAAGCCGGAGAAAATATTGATACGTGCTAACAAATAGCCGATTGGAATAACAGAGGGAGCGCGATGCGAAGGGGAAGGGGGAACCCTCCTCACCGGGGCGAGGAGGGCAAGGAACTTATTTCAGTTCCAGCTCGTTCATGGCGGCGATATTGAACCCGCCGTCAACGTGAACGACTTCACCGGAGATACCCGCGGACAGGTTAGAGCACAGGAAGGCTGCGCTGTTGCCCACATCTTCAATGGTGACAGTGCGACGGATCGGGGTGACCGCTTCGCAGTGGGCCAGCATTTTACGGAAATCTTTGATACCGGACGCGGCCAGCGTACGGATCGGACCGGCAGAGATGGCGTTGACGCGAACGCCTTCCGGACCCATGGCGTTAGCCATATAGCGGACGTTAGCTTCCAGAGAAGCTTTGGCCAGACCCATCACGTTGTAGTTCGGGATCGCGCGCTCTGCGCCCAGGTAGGAGAGCGTCAGCAGAGCCGAGCCCGGGTTCAGCATAGTACGGCAGGCTTTAGCCATCGCCACAAAGCTGTAGGCGCTGATGTCGTGCGCGATTTTAAAGCCGTCGCGAGTGACAACGTCAACGTAGTCGCCGTCTAACTGGTCAGCCGGGGCAAAACCGATAGAGTGGACGAAACCATCGAATTTTGGCCAGACTTTTTCCAGCTCGGTGAACAGCGCGGTGATGCTCTCATCTTCAGCAACGTCGCACGGCAACACAATGTCAGAACCCAGCGCGGCAGCAAATTCCTCTACGCGACCTTTCAGTTTTTCGTTCTGATAGGTGAATGCCAGTTCCGCGCCTTCACGGTGCATTGCCTGCGCAATACCGTAGGCGATGGACAGTTTGCTGGCGACGCCAGTGATCAAAATGCGCTTACCGGAAAGAAAACCCATAGCTTTAATCCTTATCGTTATTGCTTATTTTTACTTTAACAATCATAACGTTAACATTGTTATTTCAAAATAACTCAAATTTAGCCGGGAATTATATCCCACTGACGACCCCTTGTGTCACGATATTTTTCAGCCGGCCCGCGGCGTACAGGGCAAAAGCGTATCGCGATAGCTCCAGTATACCCTCTCTCCTGACGATTATTTGAGCGCGATCTCCGCCAGCAGCAGGCGTCCATGGCTGCCCAGGGGACGCAGATCTCCCGGCGATTCACCGCGCCAGCAGAGGCCGCTACCGGCGGCGCAGCGCCGCCCGGCCAGATCCCACTCGCCCTGCAGCACATAAGCGACCCCGTCGGTGGCCGGGTGTTGCGGCGAGCTCACCATTTGCACCGTTGCCGATGCTCGCCCGCGCTGGGTCATGATATTGAAGTCCAGCCCCGGCTCAACGATCCCGACGCTGGACAGCGCCCATTCCCCGGGGAACGCCCACGGCTGCCAGAGCGCCAGCGGCTGGTTGATATTCTCGCCACACAGCCGTAACGGCTGTCCCGCCAGCAGGGTGATCACCCGGTCAACGCCTGGGAAAGGGGAGAAAGGACCATCCGCCTGCAGAGTGGCGATGCTGGCTCGCCAGAGAAAGGGGGCATCTGGCGCGGGTACGCAGATGATTTCGCGCGTTTCTCCGCCGCCGTTTTTCCACGGCGTGACGGGGAGCGACGCAAGTTGAAAAGGGACCATCATGGGTAGCACACCTTCGTTAATTGCTTCTGACGCCAAGGATAAACGCCGCCTTGACGTTATTTGGTAACCTTTTGCAATACAAATATTTTACATATTCGTCACAAAATGAGAGTGCATGCAAGGCGGAGTATTGTCAATGCTTGTATATACATGATCGGTTGAGTGAGGTGACATTAACAATTTCAGTGAGGAACCTATGTCTTCGTTTTCATCTACAGACGGGCAGTCAAAGAGCAATTATGCTGGAATGAGTGAAACGCGGTCGATTGATTACATTCCGGAAAGCGAACGGCATGGACACCCTTTTAGCCAGTTCACCCTGTGGTTTGGCGGCAATCTGCAAATTACGGCAATTGTCACCGGCGCTTTAGCCGTTGTGCTGGGCGGCGACGTCGTGTGGTCGTTGATCGGGCTTCTGGTCGGTCAGATGCTGGGGGCGGCGGTGATGTCGCTACATGCGCTGCAGGGACCGCGACTCGGACTGCCGCAAATGATCCTTAGCCGCGCCCAGTTTGGCGTTTTTGGCGCGGTGGTGCCGCTGGTGCTGGTTTGCGTCATGTATATCGGTTTTTCTGCCAGCGGTACCGTACTGGCCGGGCAGGCAATGGCCAAACTGCTGAAGATCAGCCATGTGGCCGGGATGCTGATATTCAGTGCGATTATTATTGTTATCGCCGTCCTCGGTTATAAAGTGATCCACAAACTGGGCAAACTGGCGAGTATCGTCGGTATTCTGGCCTTCGTTTATATGTTCATCACGCTGCTACTCTCGGCCGATCTCAGTGCGCTTGCGCGCAATAACCATTTTTCGCTGCCGACGTTTTTGTTAGCCGTATCGCTCTCTTCATCGTGGCAGATCGCCTTTTGCCCCTATGTTTCCGACTATTCGCGCTACCTGCCACGCAATGTCTCCGCCATAAAAACGTGCTGCTCGGTGTTTTTCGGCACCGTGTTGGGCACCCAAACGTCGATGACGCTGGGCGTACTGACGGCGGCCATTGCCGGCAGCGCGTTCCCTGGTCACGAGGTGAGCTATCTGGTGGGATTAGGTAAGAGCCAGGCTATGGCCATGATTATCTATTTCGCCATCTGCTTTGGTAAAATTACCTTTACTACCCTGAATGCCTACGGCAGCTTTATGTCGCTGACCACCATTGTTTCCGCCTTCCGCCGACAGACCGTGCTGTCGCAAGCGTGCCGCATTGCATTCGTGGTGCTGATGGTGGCGGCTTCCTGTATTATCGCGCTGCTTAGCGAGCCCGCTTTCTTAAAGCATTTCACGCATTTTCTTCTGTTCCTGCTGGCGTTCTTCGTGCCGTGGAGCGCCATCTGTCTAACGGATTACTACCTTATCTCGAAAGGGGCCCTCGATATTCCGGCGCTAAGCGACCCGCATCAACGCTACGGTTTCTGGAACCTGTACGCGATTAGCCTGTATATCGTCGGTGTGCTGATCCAGTTGCCGTTCATTGAGAACCCGTTGTTCCATGGTTCGCTCACGTGGATCTTCGCCGGTAACGATGTGTCATGGATGATTGGCTGGTTTGGTACCGGGGGGCTTTACTACGCGCTGCGCCGCTTTGACCGCCGGTCGCTGCCGGCGCAGAGTCTCTTCCCTACCACCTGAATGACAGGGGCGGCGTAAGAGGCGCCCCTGCTGGTCCTTGCGAGCTATTTCCCGTCTTTACGCCAGGCGTCGGCGGTGAGGGCTTCACCAAAGTGGCCGGCGATCAGGCGTCGGGTCAGGTCGTGCAGCGGCGAAGCCAGCACATCGGCGGTGCTGCCGCGCTCGACCACTTCCCCGTTATGCATCACCAGCACCTGATCGCTGATGTGCTTCATCATTCCCAGGTGCTGAGTGACATAGATATAGGAGATGCCCTGTTTCTCCTGCAGTTCCAGCATCAGGTTGATGAGCTGGGAGCGCATCGACATATCCAGCGAGGCCAGCGCCTCATCGCAGACGATGACCTTCGGCCGCAGGATCAGCGCCCTGGCGAGGCCGAGACGCTGCTTCTGACCGGGCGCCAGCATATGAGGGTAATAGCTGACGTGGTCCGGCAGCAGACCGACCATGCGAAGGGTGTCGATAATCTGTTTCTGCCGCGCTTCAGCGTCGAGATCGGTATTCAGCCGCAGCGGGAAATCGAGGATCTGCGAGATACGCTGGCGCGGGTTCAGCGAGGTCGACGGATCCTGAAAGATCATGCGAATCTTCTGGCTGCGGTAGGAGTAATCCCCGAAAGTTAGCGGATGGTCGTCGATGAGCAGCTCGCCGCTGGTGGGCTCCACCATGCCCGCCAGCATCTTCGCGAGCGTCGATTTTCCGGAGCCGTTCTCGCCAATAATCGCCAGCGTCTGCCGTTCGCGCAGCGTGAAGCTCAGCGGCTTAACCGCCTCCACCGTCTGGCGGTGAAACCAGCCGGTGCGGTAGCGAAAGGTCTTACTGAGTTGGCGAACTTCCAGCAATGTTTCGACCATTTCACTCTTTCTCCATGTTCAGCGGGAAATGACAGGCGTACAGATGGTTGCGCGCCCCGGTAAGACGCGGCGTTTCGATACACTCGCGCTGGGCGTACGGGCAGCGCGGCCCCAGCCGACAGCCGATGGGCAACTGCTCCAGCAGCGGGATCGCTCCCGGTAGGGTGTTGAGGCGGCTTTTATGCGGCATGGCGCTGCCAAAATCCGGGATCGCGCGGATTAACGCCTGGGTGTAGGGGTGATGTGGGAGGGTGATCAGCTCTTCGCTGGGCCCGCTCTCTACCGTTTGCCCGCAGTACATGACGTTGATTTTATCCGCCCATTTGCTGAGCATTTGCAGGTCGTGGCTGATCAGCAAGATGGTGGTGTTGTTGTTCTGGTTGAGCCGCGTCAGCAGGCGAATAATCTGCGCCTGGGTGGTCGGCTCCATGGCGTTGGTCGGCTCGTCGGCGATCAGCAGGCGCGGCTGGTTGGCCAGGGCAATGGCGATCATCACCTTCTGGCACTCGCCCTCGGTCAGCTGATAGGGGAAGCTGCGCATCGCGTCTTTGTGATCTTTAATGCCCACACGGTGCAACAGCTCGATGGCCCGGCGCTTGCGCCAGCCCAGCCGCTGCCACCAGCGCCCCTTGTAGGTCCAGCCTGGGATACTCTGAATCAGCTGCTGGCCGATGCGCTCAGACGGATCGAGACAGGACTGCGGCTCCTGGAAAATCATCGACACATTATGGCCGATCAGTTTCCGCCGCTCGCGGTTCGACAGCCGCAGCAGGTCGATGTCATCGAACCGCATGCGGTCGGCGGTGACCCGCCAGTTGTCTTTGGTGACGCCGCAGATAGCTTTGGCGATCAGGCTTTTTCCGGAACCGGATTCACCCACCAGGCCGCGGATTTCGCCTTCGGTCAGGGTCAGGCTGACGCGATCGACGGCCTTTACCCAACCTTCGTTGGTTTTAAATTCGATGGTTAAGTGACGAATATCGAGTAACGGCATTATTGAACCCCGGCAATGATCGCCCGGCGAATACCGTCGCCCAGCAGGTTGACCAGCAGTACGCTGAGCATGATCGCCGCCCCGGGCAGCATGACGGTCCACGGCGCCACATAGATAAGCTCCAGCGCATCGCCCAGCATGGCTCCCCATTCTGGCGAAGGCAGCTGGGCGCCGAGGTCAAGAAAGCCCAGCGCAGCAATATCAAGAATAGCCATCGACAGGGCGCGGGTGATCTCGGTTACCAGGCCGGAGGCAATATTGGGCAGGATGGCAAACAGCAGAATATTCAGCGTCGACGCGCCATCGAGGCGGGCGGCGATAATGTACTCTTTCTCCAGCTCGTCGTGGACCATGCTGTAAACCGAGCGCACCATCCGCGGCAGCAGCGCCAGCCAGACGGCGAACATGGCATGGCTGAGATGCGGTCCGGCAAAGGCGACGACGATAATCGCCAGCAGCAGCGACGGGATGGAGAGCAGGGTATCGAGGATATGGTTCATCACCGCCGAGCGCAGGCCGTGGGTTGAACCGGCAATCACGCCCAGCACCAGGCCAAACAGCGTGGCGCCGAGGGTGACGACGAAGGCCCCGCCAACGGTCGGCGCCGCGCCGCTCAGCAGCCGGCTCAGCACATCGCGGCCGAGGTCATCGGTTCCCAGGAAGAAGGAGACTTCACCGTAGCGCGACCATGATGGAGGCAGCAGCTGGTAGCCCAGAAACTGCTGATCGATACCGTAGGGAGCGAACCAGCCGCCGAAGATACAGAGCAGCAGCAGGCCCGCGCAGCCGTACAGGCCGATCATCGCCGTGGTGTCGCCATAGAATTTACGCCATACGGTGCGCAGCGCGCCGGGCGGACGCTTTTCCAGATAAACGCTATCGTAGGGCATACCATTCCTTATGTTTCAGCGGGTTAGCCATGGCACCGAGGATATCGGAAATTACGTTGACAATAATCACCAGCGCGCCAATCACCATGACGCCAGCGGAAATCGCCGCGTAGTCCTGCTGGCGGATGGCGTTGATCAGCCAGCGGCCCAGCCCGGGCCAGCTGAACACCATCTCGGTGATCATCGCCAGGGTGAGCATGGTGGAAAACTGCAGGCCGAGACGCGGGATCACCGGCGGCAGGGCGTTATGCAGTACATGACGCAGTAAAATTTTGCGTCGCGACACGCCGCGGGTGGCGGCCGCTTTTACGTAGTTGGTGTCATACACCTCGCTGGTGCTGATGCGCATCAGGCGGATCACTTCAGTGGTGGGGGCGACCGCCAGGGTCAGCACCGGCAGCACCATATGCCGGGCGGCGCTGACGATCATCTCATGACGCCACGGCGAGTCCGAGAGCCAGGCGTCGATCAGCGCGAAACCGGTGACATTTTTCACCTCATACAGCAGATCGAAGCGGCCTGAGACCGGAAACCAGCCGAGGGTCAGGGAGAAGAAGAGGGTCAGCAGGAGTGCCAGCCAGAAGACCGGGATCGAGAAACCGACCAGCGCAACGGCGCTGATCAGCGTATCGGGCCATTTGTTGCGCATTACGCCGGCGATCATGCCCACCGGAATGCCAATCAGCAGGGCAAAGCCGAAGGCGAGGATGCACAGCTCCATGGTCGCCGGGAACACCTCGCGCAGCTGCTCAGAAATCAGCTGGCCGTTAATGCTGGAGACGCCAAAATCCCAGTGCAGCACCCCTTCAAACCAGAACAGCCACGCATTCCACAGCGAGGCGCCCTGCAGCGGGGCATGAGGGGTGAAATAGCTCAGGCTGAAGCCGACAAAGGTCAGAAAAAAGAGGGTGACCAGCAGCAGCAGCAGGCGGCGCAGGGTAAATATAATCATGGTTTTTTCACCTCTTCGGTTTTCTCCCGCGACACCCCAGCGAACGAAGCGTTACCGAAGGGGCTGAGCACCAGGCCTTTCATATCATAGCGATAAGCCTGTAGCCGCAGCGATGAGGCCAGCGGCAGGACCGGCAGTTCGCGGGCGAGGATCTGCTGCGCCTCTTTGTACGCGTCCATTCGCGAGGCGAGCTGCTGCGAGATCAGCGCTTTTTGCAGCACGTCGTCAAATTCCCGATTACACCAGTGGGCAAAGTTGGTTTGCGAGGCGATCGCCGCGCAGCTCAGCAGCGGACGGAAGAAACTGTCCGGATCGTTACTGTCCGTCGCCCAGCCGGAGAGCGTCAGGTCATGGCTCATATCCATCAGGCGCGCTTCCTGGAATCGCCCCTCTACCGGCACGATGATCACCTTGACGCCAATCTGCGCCATATCCGCCTGGATAAGCTCCGCCGTTTTCAGCGGGCTCGGGTTCCACGCCTGCGAGCTGGTGGGTACCCACAGCTTGAGGGTCAGATTTTCCAGCCCCAGAGCCTTCAGGCGGGCGCGGGCCTCCTGCGGATTGTATTCGGTAATTTTAGCGTCGTTATCGTAGGCCCACGAGGCGCGTGGCAGCATCGAGGCCGCGGTTTCCGCGGTGCCGTAGTAGATGGACTGCATCAGGCGCTGGTTGTTAATGGCCAGCGCGAGGGCATGGCGCACCTGCGGGTTATCCAGCGGCGGCTTGGCGGTGTTGAAAGCCAGCCAGGCAATGTTCATGCCCGGGCGCAGCGTCAGGCGCAGGCGCGGGTCGTCACGCAGGATCGTCAACTGACTGGCGGCAGGCCAGGCCAGCACGTCGCATTCCCCGGTGAGGAGTTTCGACAGACGACCGGTACCACCGGAGCCGAGGTCGACCACCACCTGCGGCATCAACGGCTTACCGCGCCAGTAGCCGGGATGGCGCTGCAGGCGGATGTACTGCCCGGTACGATACTCTGCCAGCTGGAACGGACCGGTGCCGACCGGCTGGCGATCCAGCTGTTCCTGACGGTCATTTTGCGTTAACCGGGCGGCATACTCGGCGGAAGTCACCGATGCATAGTGGGTGGCCAGATGCCAGAGGAACGAGGCGTCCGGTCGCTTAAGGCGAAACTCGACGGTCTGATTATCCAGTTTACGCACGCTCTCTACGCTGTCAGCAAACTGCAGGCTGTCGAAGTAGGGGAAACTGCTGCCATTGACGTTGTGCCACGGGTGGTCGCGGTTAAAAATACGGCCAAAGGTAAAAATCACATCATCAGCATTGAAATCCCGGGTCGGGGTAAACCACGCTGTGCGCTGAAACGGGACATGACGACGCAGGTGGAAGCGGTAGGTGGCGCCGTTATCAAGGACTTCCCAGCTCTCCGCCAGCTCGGGTACCAGCCGGTAGGTATAGGGGTCGACGTCAAGCAGGCGATCATAGATCTGCGCCGCCAGCGTATCGACGATCAGTCCGCTGCTGACTTTTTGCGGATTAAAGGTATTCACCTGGCCGCTGACGCAATAGACGAAACCGCTATCGCGGATATCGGCGCGGTCGGGAAGCGCAGGGGCGGCAAAAGCCTGCCCACACAGCAGGGAAACGGCTGCCAGGAGAGATGACAATTTCAGGCGCATATTTTCTGTTTGATTATAGAGTTGAACTCTATCTTATTAAGATTAATAGACATTCACCACCGCCTTCAACAAGCCTGAGGGATAATGCGGTTACCGGGTGCGTATAGTATTCAGTCAATTGATTAAAATAGTCGCGGAACCGAGTCTGTATAGTGAAACATGGTAACTTTTTATCGCCGATATCGCCAGTCAGGTCTGTTTGGCTGCGGTTTGCTCGCCTGTTTAGCAGGCGCTGAGGGCATATTGCATTGAGTATAGCGGGGAAGAACGAGCGTGACCCGACGGGCACACAATGAACCCGTCGGGTGTTATGCAGGGGGAACGTCTTTGCTTATAGTGACAACGTCACTTTTTCATAGTCCATATTTTGCAGGTCGTCGAGCAGGCCGGGGCCAACGGGTTGCCACTGCAATCGCTCGCGGGTCCATGCCGAGCTGGCGTGCAGGTCAAGAGCGGTAAACGGCGCAAACCAGCCGAACCAGGCGTCGACCTGCGACTCATCCAGGTGGGTCAGCGGCAGGTTTAATCCCTGGGCAATTACCGCAGCAATATCCCGTAACGCGATCCCCTCTTCGGCCACTGCATGATACCGCTCACCGGCCGCACCTTGCAGCAGCGCACTGACATACAGACGTACGACGTCATCCACATGGGCGGCGGACCAGCGGTTGCTCCCCTCGCCACGCAGGGCTACCGCCCCGTTGGCGACCGCACGTTCGATATAGCAGGTCAGCAACCCCTGGCGCACGGTGTCATGCACCTGAGGCAGGCGGACGACCCGAACATCCACTCCCGCTTCCAGCAGCTGCTGGCCGGCGAGCTCTGAGGCGGTGCGCGGACTGGGGTGCGCTGCGTTGAAGAACGACTCCCGGGTCGGGGCGCCGCTTCCGTCGTCACCCATCAGCGTGCCGGAGGTGATCACCAGCGGCCGCGCGCTCCCCCGCAGCGCCTGGCCCAGGGCCAGGATCGCCTGTCGATCCTTCTCGCAGTTAGCGGCAAAGCGGCTGAAATCGTGTTCGAAGGCGGTATGGATCACCGCGTCGGCGTCCCCGACACCCGCCAGCAGCGAGTCCGGGGCGTCCAGCGTGCCGCGATGCACCTCGGCGCCGGCCGCCTCCAGGGCCTGCGCCGCGGCGTCGCTGCGCGCGAGGCCGATAACCTGATGTCCCGACGCCTGCAGCGCCGGAAGAATACGTGAGCCGATAAAGCCGCTCGCGCCGGTAAGAAATATACGCATCATTGAACCTCCTGAACGAGTTTTCAGGCGTATCCTACCCGCGCTGCCATACTCTAAAAGTAGAGACATTATCGGGGTATAAATTCTAACAGGCAGATCTCACACAGATGATGAATACTTCTGACCACCATGCATTAGGTGATTTTCTTCGCGCCCGGCGCCAGCGCCTCGACCCGGTAACCTTTGGCTTTCCGGCGGGGCGCCGACGCACGCCCGGTCTGCGCCGCGAAGAGGTCGCGCAGCTCGCCAGCATCAGCCCGACCTGGTATACCTGGCTTGAACAGGGGCGCGGCGGCGCGCCGTCCCGCGAGGTGCTGGAGCGGATCGCCCGCGGTCTGCGGCTGACCACCCCGGAGCGCGAACATCTGTTTATTCTTGCGTTTGGCCATCCGCCGCAGACGCGTCTGACGGTCACGGATGATATGACGCCGCGCCTGCAGCGGGTGCTTGATGCTTTCACCATTCCGGCGATTATCCGCACCGCCAGCTGGGACGTCATCGCCTGGAATAGCGCGGCGGCCAGGGTACTGACCGACTATGGCCAGCTGCCGCTGGCCGAACGCAATGTGCTGCGCCGCCTGTTTACCCGGCCAGAGGCCCGCTGCACCCTGGAGAACTGGCAAACCGTGGGGCAGCTTATCGTCAACGCCTTTCGCGCCGATGTCACCCGGTTGGGGGCCACGGCGGAGACGGACCAGTTGATCGCGGAACTCACCCAGCAGAGCGTCGAGTTTGCCCGTTTCTGGCAAAGCCATGACGTCGCAGGCCATGGAGAAGGCTATAAGCGCATCCACCACCCGCAGATGGGTCCCCTCGACCTGGAGTTCACCTCGTTTGCCGTGGAAGGTCGCCCCGATCTGTCCCTGCTGGTCTTTAATCCGGCAACAACGGAAAGCCAGCGGAAAATTGACGGGTTGCTTCAGGGGGCGGGATCCTCGCCGGAGGAGAGCTGAGGGGTAAATTCATACAGCGCCAGGGCGTTGCTTTCCAGCGAGTCGACCCGCAGCCAGTGGCCGTCGAGCCGGGCCTCCTCCACGCTGAGCGCCGGACGTGCCTGATGCATCAGCCACTGGTAATCCTCGGCGTCGGGGCCACTGCGGCTGCGAAAGGCGTCGACCAGCGGGAATAAGGCGCCGTGATGCTGATCGAACAGGTGCTGTTTAATGCGCCAGCGGCCCGCCAGACCCAGCAGCTTGACGCTGTACGGCTGGCTGAAGCGCTGAATAAAGGCCGCTTCGCTGGAGAGCCAGGGATTGTAGACCACTGTATTGCGTAACAGCAGCTGGTAATGCCCCTGGTGGTGGAGCAGCAGCAGGTTTCTGTCGTGAAACAGGATCTCGCCGCGCAGCCGCCGCCAGAGCCACAGCACCCAGTAAACCGGTCGCGGCAGGCCATGCAGATAGTGCAGCGCGAGGCTTGAGGTATCCAGCTTCCCGTTGGCGCGGGCTTCTCCCTGCAGCCCTGAGTTCAACCAGAACCCCGCCAGCCAGACCTGGTCCGCCACCCCCAGCAAATTGTCCATCAACAGCGCACCGCGAAAAAAACGGCCATTAGTATCACGTGTATCGCCGGTCAGGGTATTCCAGGAGAGCAGCCATAGCGGCAGGTTGAGCTGTCGCTGGCGCAGCGCGCTGTGGATCTGCCGCAGCTTGTGCAGCGGATAATGCTCGCTGGAGGCCAGGCGGCTGCTGTCCGCCTGCGCCAGGTCCAGCTGTTCGTTGGCATCTGCCTGGCAGGCAAGAAAATCGGCTTCCGCCAGCAGCGGTGAGTGAAACAGCGGATCGTCCCCGAGGTCACTGGCGGCAAAGCGGTGCCAGATCCCCAGCTGCGGCTGCGGCAGCAGGCGGTCAAGAACCTCGCGTTGCTGCCGCCAGGCGGCCTGGCGGGTAGCTTCGCTGGCCTGCGGCGACCAGTGCCAGACAACGCGCCAGCTGTTGAGCGTCGCCGGGGGGAAATGGTTGGCGGCGAGTTGCAGAAAGCGCTGCAGCAGGTCGCTGCGGGTGGTGACGCCGGTATGCAGGATCACATGCCAGCCCATCGCCGCCAACCAGCTGAAGATCTGCTGCAGATTGTACCAGCAGGCGTAGCCGGCCATCTGCGGATCGTCCCAGCCGGTGCCGAACAGCCGGCTGCTGAGAAAGGGATCGTTGATATCGATGGCATACACCGGCAGGGTACGATGCAGGTGTTCCAGCTCCCGGCGCACATCCTCCCGCAGCAGGTCGTCCAGCTCGCGCACGGTCACTACCATCCGGGTATGGCGCAGAACGGCGGCGCGCGCCGGGCGCTCCTGCAGGTTGATTTCCCGGGTCTGCGGCGGATTGATCAGCAGCGGAGGGCTCTCACGATCGCGCTTCTCCGGTTCATTGAGTCGGGCATACAGCCGGTCAAGCGCTACCGGCTGCCAGCGATCGGCCAGCGGCGGACGCGGTCGGGCAAGCTCGCGGGGATGCTGTTCACGATACTGGCGCGGCGTCACGCCGTGCTGGCGCTTAAACAGGTCACTCATCATTCGCGTACTGGCAAACCCCTGTTCGCGGGCAATTTGCTGGACCGGTTTGCGGGTGGCCGACAGCTGGTCTGCCGCGTGGCGCAGACGCAGCGCGGTGAGATACTGGACAAAGCTGACGCCCACCTCTTTGCGAAATAACCGGGACAGCCAGGCCTCGGAGACAAATTCCGCCGCCGCCACCTCCTGTAATGAAAGGCGGCGCTGATAGTTGGCGTCGATCCGCGCCACCACGCTGGCTATCCGCCGACTCCACGGCTCGGCATCGCGCCGTGGCATGGAGGCGATGGGCTGGCTGAAGCGGGTGGCCAGCAGGAGCGCTATCTCACTCAGCCAGCGGTTGGCCTCCAGCCGGGAATGGCCGGGATGATTGACCAGGCCGCTCACCAGCAGCTGGCGCATCAGATGGCGCAGACCATCCTGCGCATCACGGGTGCGCGACGTTATCTGATAGTCGACGGCAAAAAAAGCGCTGTCGAGGCGGGCCAGCCAGCTGGCAGAGAGGGTCAGGATCATCACCGCGTTGGACGCGGCGCTGCTCAGGCTCCAGCGACGGTTGCGGTTGACGATGGCCAGCGCGTCAACGCCCAGCGGCAGCGCGACATCCGCCTCGGTCAGCGTCACGGCTCCTTCCAGTACCCACAGCAGGGTCAGCAGGTCGCCTTCCGGCTGATTCAACTGGCGCACATCGCGCACGGTGACGCTAAAGTCGCCGGAATGCAGTTCCACATGGCTCTCCTCGTGAGACAAAAAACAACCGGTTATTTTTTGTCATAACTGATATGTATGAAAAACAGTCATGAGTTTATCGTCAATATAAAACAAAAAAGCGCACCTGAAAGCGGGGTGAGCCGCATAAACTCGACAGTGTCGTGCAAACACAACACAGGAATAACAAAAATGACACATCCGTTGCTTGAAGCCCTGCAGGTCAACGAGGCGCAATTTATTGCCCTGCGTCGCCAGTTCCACCAGCAGCCAGAGATCGGCTTTGAAGAACATCAGACCAGTCAGGAGGTTGCCCGGCTGTTGAGCGAATGGGGATACGACGTTCACCGCGGCCTGGCAGGCACCGGAGTGGTGGGCACGCTGCGCGTCGGCGAGGGGAAAAAACGCCTTGGCCTGCGGGCGGATATGGATGCCCTGCCGATGCAGGAGCGCAGCGGGAAGCCGTGGGCCAGCCAGATTGAAGGGCGTTTTCACGGCTGCGGCCATGACGGGCACACCACCACGCTGCTCTATGCGGCAGAATATCTGGCGCGCACCCGCCAGTTTACCGGGACGCTGCAGCTGATTTTCCAGCCCGCGGAAGAGCTGTTGTACGGCGGGCGGGTGATGGTCGAGGACGGTCTGTTTGATCAGTTTCCCTGCGACGCTATCTTCGGCCTGCACAATATGCCGGGCCAGCCGCTGGGCAAAATCGGCCTGCGCGACGGGGCGATGATGGCCTCCTCCGATACGCTGCATATTGAGGTGAAAGGCGTTGGCGGCCACGGCGCGGTACCGGAGCATACCGTTGACGCCACGCTGGTGGCCTGCCATATCACCCTCGCGCTGCAGTCGATCGTCTCACGGAATATTACCCCGTTCGAACCGGCGGTGGTCACCGTTGGCAGCATCCAGGCTGGCCACGCGCCGAATATCATTAACGACCATGTGCTGATGAAGCTCACGGTGCGCACCCTCAATGAGCAGGTACGTGAAACCGTTTTGCAGCGGATCCTCGATATTGCCGTGGCCCAGGCGGAGAGCTTCAATGCCACCGCCACGCTGACGCACGTCAATGGCAGCCCGGTATTGCGTAACGATCCGGCGACGAACGCCATGGTGCGGGAGGTGGCGACGTCGCTGTTCGGTGCAGAGCAGGTGGGTGAAGTGAAGCCGTTTATGGGCAGTGAAGATTTCGCCTTTATGCTTGAACAGCACCCGCACGGCAGCTATTTCACTATCGGCGCGGGCGATGAGCCGGAGCGCTGTATGGTGCATAACCCGGGCTATGACTTCAACGACGCGCTGTTGCTGACCGGGGCGGCGCTGTGGTGCGGCCTGACGGAACACTATCTGCGTTAATCACCGGAAACGGGAGGGCCATGCGATGAGCACTGTCACAATAAGCGACACCCCGTTTGTCGGCAACGATCGCCTGCTGGTGGGGATTGTGTTAAGCGTTTTAACCTTCTGGCTGTTTGCCCAGTCGGTGATTAACGTGGTGCCGGCGATGAAAAGCAGTCTTGATATTTCCCTTGAAACCTTAACCCTGGCCGTCAGCCTCAGCGCGCTGTTCAGCGGCTGTTTCGTGGTCGCCAGCGGCGGCCTGGCGGACAAATTTGGCCGCATGCGGATGACCACCCTCGGGCTGGGGCTGAGTATTGTCGGCAGCGCCATGCTGGTACTGGCCCAGGGCCCGGGGCTGTTTCTGGCCGGCCGGGTGCTGCAGGGGCTGTCGGCGGCCTGCATTATGCCAGCGACGCTGGCGCTGATTAAGACCTGGTACGAAGGGCGTGCGCGGCAGCGGGCGGTCAGCTTCTGGGTCATCGGCTCGTGGGGCGGCAGCGGTCTCTGTTCCTTCGTTGGCGGGGCCATCGCCACCGGGCTCGACTGGCGCTGGATCTTCGTCTTCTCCATCGCCGTTGCCCTGCTGGCGCTGTTTTTGCTGCGCGGTACGCCCGAGAGCCGTAGCGCCAGCGCCAGTCAGCATAAGCTGGACGTTGGCGGCCTCCTGAGCCTGATTGCCGCGCTGGTGCTGGTGAATTTGTTTATCAGCAAGGGCCACGGTTGGGGCTGGAGCAGCCCGCTGTCGTTGACCATGCTGGTCGGGGCGCTGGCGGCCGGTGCGGTATTTATCCGTAGCGGTTTGCGCAAAGGCGAGGCGGCGCTGATTGATTTTGCGCTGTTTCGTAACCAGGCCTACGGCGCGGCAGTGCTGTCGAACTTTCTGCTCAACGGGGCGATTGGCACGATGATGATCGCCAGCATCTGGCTGCAGCAGGGGCACCACCTGACGCCGCTGGAGAGCGGGATGATGACCCTCGGCTATCTGGTGACCGTCCTGGCGATGATCCGGGTCGGCGAGAAGCTGCTGCAGCGCTATGGCGCCAGGCTGCCGATGATGACCGGGCCGGTGCTGACCGCCATCGCCATCACACTGATATCCTGTACTTTTCTTGATAAGGCGCTGTATATCGGGGTGGTGTTCGGCAGCAATGTGCTGTTTGGCCTCGGGCTGGGCTGCTACGCCACGCCGTCAACGGATACGGCGGTGGCCAACGCGCCGGAGAACAAAATCGGCGTCGCTTCAGGGATCTACAAGATGGGCAGCTCGCTGGGCGGGGCGATGGGGATTGCCGTGACGGCGTCACTTTTTGCGCTGTTTTTACCACTGGGCATGGCCCATGCCGCCCAGTATGCCCTGTGGTTTAACGCCGCCTTATGTCTGGGGGCGATGGCGGTGAGCGCGCTGCTGCTGCCGCGCGCCTCTCACAGCTGATGCTTTTTCAGCAGGGCGCGGAGCTGGTGATAGGTTAACCCCAGCAGCGTCGCCGCCTGCTTCTGATGATACTTCGCCTGCTCCAGACTCCGCTGCAGCATGCGTTTTTCCTGCTGGAGCTGAAAATCACGCAGATCCAGCGGCAGGGCGGGCAGCTCATCGCCGGACGCGGCTTCCGGCGGGGAGACGGTGGTCTGGCGAAAAGGGTTAATAATAATGGCGTCCAGCTCATGCTCGCTGTCGCCGTGGCGATACACTGAGCGTTCAACGACGTTCTTCAGTTCGCGAATATTCCCCGGCCAGCGGTAGCCAAGCAGCGTTGCGGTCGCCCGTTCGCTGAAGCCGGGAAACAGCGGCAGACCAAGTTCGCGGCACATCTGGATGGCGAACTGGTTGGCGAGCAGCATGATGTCGCTCTGCCGTTCGCGCAGCGGGGGGAGCTGCACCACGTCGAAGGCGAGGCGATCGAGCAGGTCGGCGCGAAAATGGCCTTCCTCCACCATCCGCGGCAGGTCAGCGTTGGTGGCGCACACCAGCCGGACGTTGACCTGCAGCGGCTGGCTGCCGCCCACGCGCTCCAGCTCGCCATATTCAATCACTCTTAACAGCTTCTCCTGCACCAGCATCGGCGCCGTCGCCAGCTCATCAAGAAACAACGTCCCGCCGTCGGCGCGCTCGAAGCGCCCGGGATGGCGCTTGCTGGCCCCGGTGAAGGCCCCGGCTTCGTGGCCGAACAGCTCCGAATCGAGCAAATTGTCGTTCAGCGCCGCGCAGTTCAGCGAGATAAACGGCCCCTGCCAGCGGCTGGAGAGGTAGTGCAGACGGTTAGCGATAAGCTCTTTCCCGGTACCGCGCTCGCCGATGACCAGCACCGGTTTATCCAGCGGGGCCAGCCGGGAAACCTGTTCCAGCACCTCGAGAAAGCTATTGGCCTCGCCCAGCAGATTATCCTTGTACTGCGCCATGATGAATTTCGCCATTAAGTAGTGTGATTAACCAGGTGACTGTAGCAATGCGCTGCGCAGTTCGCAACCACGTTGTTTAAAATCAATAAGATAAAAAGTTGGCACGCCATTTGTATTAGCTAAGCCACAGGTGAATACCTGAAACCAGAACTATGAGGATTGAAATTATGGGTATTTTTTCTCGTTTTGCCGACATCGTGAACGCCAACATCAACTCCCTGCTGGAGAAAGCCGAGGACCCGCAAAAGCTGGTGCGTCTGATGATCCAGGAGATGGAAGACACGCTGGTTGAGGTGCGTTCGACGTCGGCCCGCGCGCTGGCGGAAAAGAAACAGCTGTCCCGTCGTATTGAGCAGGCAATTGCCCAGCAGGCGGAATGGCAGGAAAAAGCCGAGCTGGCGCTGCGTAAAGAGAAAGAGGATCTGGCCCGGGCGGCGCTGATCGAAAAACAGAAACTGACCGACCTGATCGCTCAGCTGGACCACGAAGTGCAGCTGGTGGATGAAACGCTGGCGCGCATGAAAAAAGAGATTGGCGAGCTGGAGAACAAACTCAGCGAAACCCGCGCCCGTCAGCAGGCGCTGGCGCTGCGCCATCAGGCGGCGAGCTCGTCCCGCGATGTGCGTCGCCAGCTGGACAGCGGTAAACTGGATGAGGCGATGGCTCGCTTTGAATCCTTTGAGCGTCGCATCGATCAGATGGAAGCGGAAGCGGAGAGCCACCGCTTTGGCAAGCAGCAGACGCTGGATCAGCAGTTTGCCGAACTGAAAGCAGACGACGAAATCAGCGAGCAGCTGGCGGCGTTGAAAGCCAAAATGAATCAGTCCAACCAGTAAGTACGATTGCGCGGCGCGGCGTTGCGCCGCGGCTCACCCCCTGTAAGGAGTACACATGAGCATGCTTTTTCTCGCCATTCCGCTGACGCTGTTTGTGCTGTTTGTTCTGCCGGTCTGGCTGTGGCTGCACTACAACAATCGCGGCGCCAACGGCAGCCTGACGCAAAATGAGCAGCAGCGGCTGCTGCAGCTGACCGATGATGCGAAGCGGATGCGCGAGCGCATTCAGGCGCTGGAAGCGATCCTGGATGCCGAACATCCGAACTGGAGAGACAAATAATGGCCGGACTGGATCTGAATAAAAAACTGTGGCGTATCCCGCAGCGCGGGATGGTGAAGGGCGTCTGCGCGGGCATTGCTCAGCATCTTGATGTCCCGGTGAAGCTGGTGCGCCTGATTACCGTGCTGGCGATGGTTTTTGGCCTGTTTTTCTTTGTCCTCGTGGCCTATGTCATTTTGACCTTTGCCCTGGATCCGATGCCGGACAGCGAGCTGTACGGCCACAAAGCGCCGAGTAATGGCGACCTGCTGGCCGCCGTGGATGCCGAACTGGCCTCCGGCGAACAGCGTCTGCGTGAAATGGAGCGGTATGTGACCTCCGACACCTTTACGCTGCGCAGCCGCTTTCGCCAGCTGTAAATCCTGTTTTAACGAGTGAGGCAACCCATGAATAGCAAATGGCAACGCGCCGGGCAGCAGGTGAAACCCGGTCTGAAAATCGTCGGTAAGCTGGCGCTGCTGACCGCACTGCGTTATGGCCCGGCGGGCGTTGCCGGCTGGGCGGTCAAATCGGTCGCGCGGCGGCCGCTGAAAATGCTGCTGGCGGTGGCGCTGGAGCCGCTGCTCAGCCGGCTGGCCAACCGGGTCACGCGCGGGATGAAATAATGCCGTCGTGGGGACATCCCCAGGGATGAACGTAGCCCTGCTTATCCCCGGCAGATAGCTTATGATAACGAGAACCACCTTCAGGGCATAACGGACTGGCGATGAAGCGACTGAAAACTGAATTGAATGCGCTGGTCAACCGCGGGGTTGACCGGCATTTACGTCTGGCGGTGACCGGCCTGAGCCGGAGCGGTAAAACGGCGTTTATCACCGCGCTGGTCAACCAGCTGTTGAATATCCACACGGGCGCCCGCCTGCCGCTGCTGAGCGCTGCGCGCGAAGAGCGGCTGCTCGGCGTCAAGCGCGTGCCGCAGCGTGATTTCGGTATCCCACGATTCACTTACGATGAAGGGCTGGCCCAGTTGTACGGCCAGCCGCCGACCTGGCCGACCCCAACGCGCGGGGTGAGCGAGATCCGTCTCGCGCTGCGCTACCGTTCCAATGACTCCCTGCTGCGCCATTTTAAAGATACCTCCACGCTGTATCTGGAGATCGTCGACTATCCGGGCGAGTGGCTGCTCGATCTGCCGATGCTGGCGCAGGACTATCTGAGCTGGTCGCGACAGATGACCGGTCTCCTGCAGGGACAGCGCGCGGAGTGGTCGGCCCGCTGGCGGCAGCTGTGTGCGGGGCTGGATCCGCTGGCGCCCGCCGACGAGGCCCGGCTGGCAGATATCGCTGCCGCATGGACGGACTATCTGCACGCCTGTAAGCGCGAAGGACTGCACTTTATTCAGCCCGGGCGCTTTGTCCTGCCCGGAGAAATGGCGGGTGCGCCGGCGCTGCAGTTTTTCCCATGGCCTGACGTCGACGCCGTCGGCGAAGCCAGGCTGGCCCAGGCCGATAAACACAGCAATGCCGGTATGCTGCGCGAACGCTATAAGTACTACTGCGATAGGGTGGTGAAGGGGTTCTACAAAGAGCACTTCCTGCGCTTCGACCGGCAAATCGTGCTGGTGGATTGCCTGCAGCCGCTCAACAGCGGGCCGCAGGCGTTTAACGATATGCGCCTGGCGCTGACCCAGCTAATGCAAAGTTTCCATTACGGACAGCGCACTCTGTTCCGCCGGTTGTTTTCGCCGGTCATCGACAAGCTGTTGTTTGCCGCCACCAAAGCCGACCACGTCACGGTGGATCAGCACAGCAATATGGTGTCGCTTCTGCAACAGCTGATTCAGGACGCGTGGCAAAACGCCGCTTTCGAGGGGATCAGTATGGATTGCCTGGGGCTGGCGTCCATTCAGGCGACCCAGAGCGGGCTTATTGAGGTGAACGGTGAGAAAATCCCCGCCCTGCGCGGCAATCGCCTGAGTGATGGCCAGCCGTTGACCATCTATCCTGGCGAGGTGCCAGCGCGCCTGCCGGGCCAGGCCTTCTGGCAGCAGCAGGGATTTCAGTTTGAAAACTTTCGTCCGCAGGTCATGGATGTCGATCGGCCTTTGCCGCACATTCGCCTCGACGCGGCGCTGGAATTTTTGATTGGAGATAAACTGCGATGAGCGAACCGTTAAAACCGCGGATTGATTTTGATGGCCCGCTGCAAGCGGAAAAAATTCCGCCGCTGAAAAGCGCCCGCGCCTTTGACACTCTTGAGGCGGACAACTTCGCGCCGGCCCGTCTGGTGGCAGGAGAAGAGGAAGAGGGGGCGGCGGAAGCGGTGGTGGAGTCGGTCCTGCGACCCAAACGCAGCCTGTGGCGGCGGATGGTCAGCGCCGGACTGGCGATCTTCGGCGTCAGCGTCGTGGCGCAAGGGGTGCAGTGGACGGCCAACGCCTGGCAGACCCAGGACTGGATTGCGCTGGGCGGCTGTGCGGCCGGGGCGCTGATCGTCGGGGCCGGCGTCGGCTCAGTGGCCACCGAGTGGCGCCGCCTGTGGCGCCTGCGCCAGCGCGCTCACGAACGCGATGAAGCGCGCGATATGCTGCACAGCCACGCGGTCGGTAAAGCCAAAGCCTTTTGTGAGAAGCTGGCGCAGCAGGCAGGTCTGGATCAGTCACATCCGGCGCTGCAGCGCTGGTATGCCGCGATCCACGAAACACAAAGCGATCGCGAAGTGGTGAGTCTTTATGCCCAGCTGGTGCAACCGGTGCTCGATGCCCAGGCGCGGCGGGAAATCAGCCGTTCGGCGGCGGAGTCGACGCTGATGATTGCCGTCAGTCCGCTGGCGCTGGTGGATATGGCGTTTATCGCCTGGCGTAATCTGCGGCTGATCAACCGGATTGCCACGCTGTACGGCATTGAGCTCGGGTATTACAGCCGTCTGCGACTGTTTCGCCTGGTGTTGCTCAATATCGCTTTCGCCGGCGCCAGCGAACTGGTGCGTGAGGTGGGAATGGACTGGATGTCGCAGGATCTGGCGGCCCGGCTGTCGGCGCGCGCCGCGCAGGGCATTGGCGCCGGTCTGCTGACCGCCCGTCTGGGGATCAAGGCGATGGAGCTGTGCCGCCCGCTGCCGTGGATCGCCGATGATAAACCGCGGTTGGGCGATTTTCGTCGCGAGCTGATTGGGCAGTTGAAAGAGACCCTGCAGAAAAGCAAAACCCGTCCGGAGAAGTAACTTCCGCTCAGAGACATTGCCGGGCGGCGGCTTCGCTTTGCCCGGCCTACGACGTCGAGCCATGGCTCGCGCATCCTGGCAATATTCGATTAGGCGCATTCCGCCGCCAGCCACTCGCTGAAGGCGCGAAAGCGCGGGCGTGAGCGGTTCTCCTGGGGACAAATCAGGTCATAGCCAAAGGGCGAGGGCGCTTCATTTTCAGACAAGGCCACCAGCCTGCCGGCGTCGAGCAGCGGCTGGATCAGCGTTTTGCGCCCCATCACCACGCCGAGTCCATTGAGCGCCATCTCGATGGCCAGCGAGTGGTTATTCACCGCGTAATACCGGCCGTCAAAAGGTAACGCTTGTCCGCTGTGCTGGCACCACAGGCGCCATTCCGCAAACTGATCCTGTACGTCGGTGGATTCGCACGCATGGATCCAGACGATCGCCGCCGGGTCGCCGTCGCTCAGCGGACGATACTGCTGGCGATAACGCGGGGAGCAGACCGGGAGCAAACTTTCCGCCATCAGCCGCTGTTGATAAAGATCGGGATAGCGCGTAGCGCCGTAGTAAATTGCCAGATCCACCCGTTCCTCGTTAAAATCCATCACCCCGGCGCGCACGCGAAACTGCAGATTCAGTCCCGGCCATTGCGCCTGAAAGCGCGGCAGGCGCGGCATTAGCCACAGATGGGCCAGCGTCGGCGCAATACCAATATGCAGTGTGCCGCGCAGATCCTGATCGCGAATATCCTCAATTTCATCGTTAATCGCTCGCAGCGAATGGCTTAGCGTCGCCAGCAGCCGCTTGCCTTCTTCCGTCAGCGCCAGTTTACGCGTCAGCCGAATAAACAGGCGAAACCCGATATGCATCTCCAGCCTGCGGATCCGGTGGCTGACGGCCCCTTGAGTCAGGTTCATTTCATGCGCGGCGAGAGTAAAGCTCAGATGGCGGGCGGTCACCTCAAAGGTCTGCAGCAGTGCAAGGATGCTTTGTTGTTCAAGCACAAGTTGTCTCCCTTATGCATTAACTGGGTTCATGCATAGGCGGATTTAATTCGTTTGTTACGCCAGTTTGGCCGGTTTTAAATAGTTATATCGTAACTAAACCGAGGTATACCATGTCAGGACGCAAAATTGTGGTGATTGGCGGTGGTTCCAGCTACACCCCGGAACTGATTGAGGGGTTGCTTAACCGCTATCACGAGATGCCGGTCGCTTCGCTATGGCTGGTGGACATTGAAGAGGGCAAAGAGAAAGTCGAGATTATCGCCGGACTGGCGCGGCGAATGATCGCCAAAGCCGGGCTGACCATCGAGGTGGTGGCCACCCTTGACCGGGAAAGCGCGCTGCGCGATGCCGATTTCGTCTGCTCGCAGTTTCGCGCCGGCTGCCTTGACGCCCGCATCAGCGATGAACGTATCTCCCTCAAGTATGGCCTGATCGGCCAGGAGACCAACGGACTTGGGGGCTTCGCCAACGCCTGTCGCACTATTCCTATCGCCCTGGAGATCGCTGCCGATATGGAGCGACTGTGTCCCGACGCCTGGCTGCTGAACTTTACCAACCCGTCGGGGATGGTGACCGAAGCGATCCTGCGCCACAGCCGCATCAAAGCCGTCGGCCTGTGTAATGTGCCGGTGATTATGCAAAAAGGAGTCACCGCTCTGCTGCAATGCGCTGACGAAAAAGAGGTAGTGATGCAGGTCGCCGGCCTGAACCACTTTATCTTTGTGCGCCAGATCCTGCACAAAGGTAAAGAATGGCTGCCGGAGGTGATAGCTGAGATCAACGTCGGACGGGATCCGCTGGTGCCACGCAATATTCCGCCGTTCCGTTGGCCGTCGCATCTGCTGCAGGGCTTAGGCATGATCCCCTGCGCCTATCTGCGTTATTACTACATGAAAGACGATCTGCTGCGCCAGGAGCTGGCGGAGGCGGGTGGCGAAGGGACCCGTGGCGAAGTGGTTAAACAGCTGGAAAAAACCTTGTTTGACCAGTACCGCGACCCGCACCTTGCGGTTAAGCCGAAGGCGCTGGAAGGCCGCGGTGGCCAGTACTATTCCGAGGCGGCTTGCGAGCTGATGAATGCCATCTACAACGACAAGCGGATTATCATGCACGTTAATACGCGTAATAACGGTGCCATTAACGGCCTGCCAGATGACTGCGCGGTAGAGGTCAGTTCGCTGATCACCGCATCCGGTCCGCTGCCTCTCAATGTGGCGCCGTTCCCGGAAGATACCCTGCGTTTGCTGCAGTTAATGAAGTCTTTTGAACAGCTGACCATCGAGGCCGCCCTTACCGGTAACCGCCACACGGCATGGCGCGCGCTGGTGCTGAATCCACTGATCGTCAGCGGCGAGAAGCTCGAACTGGCATTGGATGAGGTGATCGCCGAGAACCGTCAGTGGCTGCCTGCTTTTCACGCCTGACCCGAGACTCACCGGCCCCCTGGCCGGTGATTTAACCCCTGACCGCCTGACTTTACGGCGCAACGCCCATTTTTCCGCCATACTGTCAATAATTGTTGACAGTTAGCTTCCCGAAAACCCATTCCTGGCCTATTATTCTCCCGTCATTGGCACTTTTAGGGTGAACACTCCCATGCGTCTTGAAGTCTTTTGTGAAGACCGTCTCGGTCTGACTCGTGAATTGCTCGATTTGCTGGTGCTGCGCGGCATTGACCTGCGCGGTATCGATATTGACCCTATTGGCCGAATTTACCTCAATTTCGCCGAACTGGAGTTCGCCACTTTCAGCAGCCTGATGGCGGAGATCCGCCGAATCGCTGGCGTAACCGACGTGCGCACTGTGCCGTGGATGCCGTCTGAACGCGAACACCTGGCGCTCAGCGCCCTGCTGGTGGCGATGCCGGAGCCGGTGCTGTCGCTGGATACCAAAGGCAAGGTGGAACTGGCCAACCCCGCCAGTTGTCTGCTGTTTGGTCAAAGCCAGGCGAAGCTGCGTAACCATCCTGTGGCCCAGCTGATCGCCGATTTTAACGTTCAGCGCTGGCTGGAGAGCAGCCCGCTGGAGACGCATGCGGAACATGTGGTGGTGAATGGTCAGAATTTCCTGCTGGAAGTGACCCCGGTCTATCTGGAAGGGGAACATAACGAACGGGTGCTCACTGGCGCCGTGGCGATGCTGCGCTCAACCGTACGCATGGGACGCCAGCTGCAGACCATGACCAGCCAGGACACCAGCGCCTTCAGCCAGATCCTTGCGGTGGGACCGAAAATGCGCCACGTGGTGGAGCAGGCGCGCAAGCTGGCGATGCTCAGCGCGCCGCTGCTGATTGTCGGCGACACCGGTACCGGTAAAGATCTGCTGGCGCATGCCTGTCATCTGGCCAGCCCGCGGGCGGGCAAACCCTATCTGGCGCTCAACTGCGGCTCTATTCCTGAAGATGCCGTCGAGAGTGAGCTGTTTGGCGACGCCCTGCAGGGTAAAAAAGGCTTCTTCGAGCAGGCCAACGGCGGCTCGGTGCTGCTGGATGAAATTGGCGAGATGTCGCCGCGAATGCAGACTAAGCTGCTACGCTTTCTCAACGATGGCACTTTCCGCCGCGTCGGCGAGGATCATGAAGTGCACGTCGATGTGCGGGTGATCTGCGCGACGCAGAAAAATCTGGTCGAGCTGGTGCAGAAAGGGCTGTTCCGCGAAGATCTCTACTATCGCCTCAACGTCCTGACGCTGTATCTGCCGCCGCTGCGCGACTGTCCGCAGGACATTATGCCGCTGACAGAGCTGTTTGTGGCCCGCTTTGCCGACGAACAGGGGATCCCGCGGCCGAAGCTTTCTGCCGATCTCAGTACGGTACTCACCCGCTACAGCTGGCCCGGTAACGTTCGCCAGCTGAAGAATGCCGTCTATCGCGCGCTGACTCAGCTGGAGGGATTCGAGCTGCGTCCGCAGGATATTCTGCTGCCGGACCATGACGTCGCGTCGCTGCCGGTGGGCGAGGAGGCCATGGAGGGATCGCTGGACGACATCACCCGCCGCTTTGAGCGTTCGGTGCTGACCCAACTGTATCGCAGCTACCCCAGCACCCGTAAGCTGGCGAAACGTCTGGGGGTGTCGCATACCGCCATCGCTAACAAATTGCGCGAATATGGTCTGAGTCAGAAAAAGGGCGACGAATAATCCCGCCCGGCCGGCGACCCTCGTCGCCGGCATCCCGGCCTGCAAAGCGGGCAAAACCTGTATATACTGGTTTTTTAATTCTTTTTCCGGGGTGGTGCATCTTGGCGTCGCGTCTCGCGATCGGGCAATGGCTAACATTGCTGCTGCTCTCTGTTCTCTTCTCCGCGCTGCTGTTACGACTTCATCTGCCGGCGGCGCTGCTGCTGGGGCCGCTCATCGCCGGCATTATATTGAGCCTGCGCGGGGTGAAGCTGCAGATCCCCCGCGCTTGTTACCTGGCGGCGCAGGCTATTGTCGGCTGCATGATCGCCCGGGCGATCAACCCCTCAGTTTTTAGCGTGCTGTTCAGCAACTGGGCGCTGGTGCTGGCGATCCTGTTGACCACCCTGGCGATCAGCGGCCTTACCGGCTGGCTGCTGGTCCGCTACAGCGCGCTGCCCGGCGCCACCGGCGCCTGGGGAAGTTCTCCCGGCGGCGCGTCGGCAATGGTGGTGATGGCCCAGGAGTACGGGGCCGATGTGCGGCTGGTGGCGCTGATGCAGTATCTGCGGGTGCTGTTTGTCGTCGGCGCGGCGGCGCTGGTGGTGCGTTATGCGTTGGGCAATGAAGCGCAGGCAATGGCTCAGGATATTGTCTGGTTTCCATCGTTGACCCTGAATTTCCCTTTCACGCTGCTGCTGACGGCGCTAGCCTGTTGGTTGGGCATGCGGCTGCGCATCCCCTCCGGGGCCATGCTGTTGCCGATGCTGCTTGGCGCGCTGGCGCAGGGGAACGGCTGGGTGATGCTGGAGCTGCCGGAGTGGCTGCTGGCGATGGCCTATGCGGTGCTCGGCTGGACGGTCGGTCTTCAGTTTAACAAAGCCATTTTTCTGCTGGCGCTGAAGACGCTGCCGCAGATTATCGCCTCCATCCTTGGGCTGATCCTGATGTGTGCCCTGATGGCCCTCGGCCTGACCCACATTCTGCAGATGGACTTTATGACCGCCTATCTGGCGACCAGCCCTGGCGGGCTGGACACGGTGGCGATTATCGCCGCCGGCACCCGGGCGGATATGTCGTTTATTATGGCGCTCCAGACGCTGCGGCTGTTTACCATTTTGCTGACCGGCCCGGCGATGGCGCGGGCCATCTCCCGCTATGCGCCGCGGCAATAAAAAGCCCTCGCAGAGCGAGGGCCGGGCAGAGCGGATGTCCGCAGGCGCGATGCGCCCGGGCCGTCTGTTATCAGGCTTTCAGGGCGGCCAGCGCGGCGTCGTAGTCCGGCTCTTCGGTGATTTCGTTCACCAGCTGGCTGTAGACGACCTGATCGTTCTCATCGATAACGACCACGGCGCGAGCGGCCAGGCCTGCCAGCGGACCTGTGGCGATAGTGACGCCGTAGTCAGCCAGGAAGGACGCGCCGCGCAGCGTGGAAAGGGTCACCACGTTGCTCAGGCCTTCCGCGCCGCAGAAGCGGGACTGGGCGAACGGCAGGTCAGCGGAAATGCACAGCACCACGGTGTTGTCCAGTTCAGCGGCCAGCTGGTTGAATTTACGCACTGATGCGGCACACACGCCGGTATCAATGCTCGGGAAAATATTTAGTACTTTACGTTTGCCGGCGTACTGGCTCAGCGCGACGTCAGAGAGATCTTTGGCGACCAGCGTAAACGGCTGCGCTTTAGCGCCTGCCTGCGGAATGGTGCCCTGAACAGAAACGGGGTTGCCCTGGAAATGCACGGTTTGTGACATGGTTATCTTCCTGTTTACATATAGTTAACGTCGCGAGTAGTGTATGACATCCGCCAGCTACACGGCAAACCCTATTTAACATTTACCTGTGAGGACAAGGGAATGCGCAACGTGCGAGTGTACGAGGAAGCCTGGCCGCTACATACCCCCTTTGTGATCGCCCGCGGCAGCCGCAGCGAAGCAAAAGTGGTGGTGGTGGAACTGGAAGAGGACGGCGTGAAAGGGGTGGGCGAATGCACACCGTATCCCCGCTATGGCGAGAGTATCGCCTCGGTGATGGCCCAGGTGATGGCGATCGGCGAGCAGCTGGAGGCGGGCCTCACCCGCGAACAGCTGCAGCGGTTGCTGCCGGCAGGCGCCGCGCGCAATGCCATTGACTGCGCGCTGTGGGATCTGCAGGCGCGACGCGAAGGCAAAACCTTGCCCCAGCTGTTGGGCGTGGCGTTACCTAACCGGGTGATCACCGCCCAGACGGTGGTGATTGGCACGGCGGACCAGATGGCGGCCAGCGCCGCGGCGCTGTGGCAGAAGGGGGCTCAGCTGTTGAAGGTGAAGCTTGACGACCGGCTGATCAGCGAGCGGCTAATCGCTATCCGCCAGGCGGCACCGCAGGCCACGCTGATTGTCGACGCCAATGAGTCCTGGCACAGCGAGGGGCTGGCGGCGCGCTGTCAGCTGCTGGCCGACCTCGGCGTGGCGATGCTCGAGCAGCCGCTCCCTGCCGACGCCGACGCGGCGCTGGAAAACTTCGTTCATCCGCTGCCGATTTGCGCCGATGAGAGCTGCCATACCCGGGAGAGTCTGCCGCGGCTGCGCGGACGCTATGAGATGGTCAACATCAAACTGGATAAAACGGGCGGCCTGACCGAAGCGCTGGCCCTGGCCGGGGAGGCGGAACGGCAGGGCTTTGAACGGATGCTGGGCTGTATGCTCTGCACCTCGCGCGGGATCGCCGCCGCGCTCCCCCTGGCGCCGCTGGCGCGCTTTGCCGATCTCGATGGACCGACATGGCTGGCGGTGGACGTCGAGCCGGCGCTGCGGTTCAGCACCGGCGTGCTTCATCTTTAAGCCTGCCAGCGCAGCAAATCGGTCATCGCCGGCAGGTAACGCTCTGTTGCCTCGTCGGCGGAGACCGGCGGGAACTCGGCGGTGATACAGGCAAGGCCGATATCGGCGCACCAGCTGCCAAAGGAGCCCGGCGTGTCATATCCCACGCTACCCACCAGCGGCAGGGAGAAGGCGTCGGCCAGCCAGCGCCCCAGCGGGCTGTGGCCCGGGTCTTCGATACAGGCCAGCGGATCGTGAAAGGAGACTACCCACGCCGGATGGATCTGATGGATCAACTGGCACAGCGCCTGGGTCTCCCGCTCCGAACCCGGCTGCTCGCCGGTCAACAGCACCACGTCTCGCTCTTCTGCCGCGCTGTTCCAGCGGTACACCGTTTCCCCTTGCTTCCAGTTAGCGGCTGGAAAGTTACGGTTGAGGTCAACGCCACGGGCGTTGGCCCGCAGCCCGAGCTGGCAGCCGTCAGGATTGACCGTCAGCACCACGTGATGACGGCGCAGCTCAGGTTTCAGGGTGCGCAGGGCGCAGGAGAGGGTCACAATCGACGAGTTCTCATCACCGTGGGTGCCGGCAATAATCAGCCCGCTACGGCTGTCGGCCTGCAGCGCAGGAAACCACAGCAGCGGCGCGCCCAGTTCCGAGCTGCCGTACTGCCGGGTTCCCGGCGGAAAGTCGCCGCGCTGCGGGCGAGGGCGTGAAATAGACATAGGGCTTCCTGTGTGTCGTTATTATTCAGTGTTGGCGAAAAGTGTGTCGGGATCAAACCCATTCCCTGAGGCGTGAAATCCGACGACACATCAATTTTCTATCATATGTCGTTTGCAATTTCAGGTGATGAAACAAATAATTATCGCTCTGTTGGCGGTATTTTTTTCATTTTAAAGGGGATCTTATGAAGTATCCTGTCGCTTTGACATGCGGCGCGCTGTGGTTAGCCAGCGTATCTTCTTTGGCCTGGGCGGCGGATGTACCGCCGGGCACGGTACTGGCGGAAAAACAGCTGTTAGTACGCCATATCAAAGATGAACCCGCCTCGTTAGATCCCGCCAAAGCGGTGGGCCTGCCGGAAATCCAGGTGATCCGCGATCTGTTTGAAGGTTTAGTTAATCAGGATGCGAAAGGCAACCTGGTTCCGGGCGTGGCGACCCGCTGGCAGAGCAACGATAACCGCGTCTGGACCTTCACCCTGCGTGATAACGCCCGCTGGTCCGACGGCACGCCGGTTACCGCCGAAGATTTCGTCTATAGCTGGCAGCGTCTGGTGGATCCGAAAACCACCTCGCCGTTCGCCTGGTTTGCGGCCCTCGCGGGGATCGCTAACGCACAGAACATTATCGACGGTAAAGCCGCGCCGGAGACCCTGGGGGTCACCGCCGTCGATGCCCACACCCTGCGGGTGCAGCTGGATAAACCACTGCCGTGGTTTAGTAATCTGACCGCCAGCTTTGCCTTTTACCCGGTGCAAAAAGCGAATGTCGACAGCGGCGCGAACTGGACGCGGCCCGGCAGCCTGGTGGGCAACGGCGCCTATATTCTGAAAGACCGCGTGGTCAATGAAAAACTGGTGCTGGTGCCGAACACACAGTACTGGGATAACGCCAAAACGGTGATCCAGCAGGTCACCTTTGTGCCGATCAACCAGGAGTCTGCTGCCACCAAGCGCTATCTCGCTGGCGATATCGATATCACCGAATCTTTCCCAAAGAATATGTATCAGAAGCTATTGAAGGATATTCCGGGGCAGGTGTATACCCCGCCGCAGCTGGGTACCTACTACTACGCCTTTAATACCCAAAAGGGGCCGACAGCGGACGAGCGGGTGCGACTGGCGCTAAGTATGACCATCGATCGCCGGGTGATGGCGGAGAAGGTGCTGGGGACCGGAGAAAAACCGGCCTGGCGCTTCACCCCGGACGTGACGGCCGGCTTCACCCCACAGCCGTCGCAGTTTGAGAGCATGAGTCAGGCCGAGCTTAATGCCCAGGCGAAAGCCCTGCTGGCTGCCGCCGGCTATGGCCCGAATCGTCCGCTGAAGCTGACGCTGCTGTATAACACCTCGGAGAACCACCAGAAGATAGCCATCGCGGTGGCGTCGATGTGGAAAAAGAACCTCGGCGTGGAAGTGAAACTGCAGAACCAGGAGTGGAAAACCTATATCGACAGCCGCAATACCGGCAATTTCGACGTGATCCGCGCCTCGTGGGTCGGGGATTACAACGAGCCGTCCACCTTCCTGTCGCTACTGACCTCCACCCACAGCGGAAATATCTCGCGCTTTAACGATCCGGCGTACGATAAAATCCTCGCCCAGGCGGCGGTGGAGAATTCGGCCAAAGCGCGTAACGACGATTACAACGCGGCGGAGAAGATCATTATGGTCAAAGCGCCGATCGCGCCGATCTACCAGTACACTAACGGCCGGCTGATTAAGCCGTGGCTGAAAGGCTACCCGATCACCAACCCGGAAGATGTGGCCTACAGCCGTACCATGTATATCGTGAAGCACTAACCGGTCGTGGTTGCCTGAAGATGTCAGGCAACCATCGCTGAACTCCGCGCTGGCGCGGCTTGCAGCGCCAGTTTCTCCTGCTCTCCTTCTCCCGATACAGCAGAAAGCATGACTTTTCTGGCAGTATGGCCGACTGATGCCAGGTTCTACCATCTGGTCGCGAAGCATCAGAAGATCTCATCCGCCGGGTTTTTATCATGATGCTCAACGTATTCGGCAACCATGCCATCCGGATGCCGAACCAGCATGTTCCAGCCGGTTGGCACGGCCTTCACCGGGTTGATAATCGTTGCCCCGGTGGAAGGCAGATGTTTCTCCCAGGCGGTAATGTCGTTTACCAGGAAAGTGGCCTCGGTGGCGCGAAACGGCGCCAGGCTTTGCTCGGTTCCGCCAATTAAAAGCACGGAACCCACCTGCGCCAGTTTGAGATCGTATTCGGGATAGTCGAAACGCAACCTTGCCTTCTGCGCGATGAGATTTTCGTAGAACGAAACGGTATCTTCAAAGCGGGCAATCAGCACGCATCGACGGATCAGGATATTGAGGACTTTCATTATATCTCCTTCGCCATTTTCTCAGAGATAGCGTAGCAGCACTGAGGTGGAATGTAAGGCTCAAGTAGCAGAAGAGCGTGACGTATAGTTGTGGCCTGCGTATAAGAAGATATCGGCAATGACCTTGTGCGCTGGATAAGAAAAGTTGCAGTTAAAAAATATTTATTTTTTAATGATGCTGTGGTGTGATTGCTGAGCATACGATTAGCGGGATGATTAAGAGGGGCTAGATGGAAAGTTTAATTTCTTCGATATGGAATTTTGATGGACTGATAAATAGCGCGTTAATTTTTGTTACTTTTGGTTTATTAGGAGTGTTTATCTGGAAACGGGCAGGATCCGCATATTCTTTATTGAACCGGCTATGGGAGTTCTGCCTGGGAGGGAAAACGTTTCACGACGGTAAAATAAATGCATATTTCAATGAGAGAAATGATGTTGAACGTTTTAATGTTTTATTTAATGTCGGCGCAAGAAATAAAGAAGAGATCAAGTCACTGATTAACTGGACGAAAAAGAAAAATATAGATATTCGTCATGTCACAGCCGCGAAAGGATGGTTTGAAATATCAACGCTTAAGGCAATAAAACCATTATTTATCGCTAACGTTGGTGTATTTGTCTCTTGTGTGTTAACTATGCTGCTATTATCAAATTTTATGTTGCTGGCATTGAAGCCATCCGCATTAGTACGATTAGGCGATGACAAGTCATGGGTTTGGATTAATGATCATATTGCTGAGAGTTCGATCTGGACCAATAATTACCTTCCCCTGAACTGGACTGAGTGGAAGCTCGATAAAAAACAGTGTGAAAGTGAAGATTTCGATAAAACGGTTTTCTCAGAAAAAGCGGGGATAAGTGTGCGCTCGGTTGACAGGATTTGTGAGAACTTTTCAAGTGGTTCGTTGAGTGATACTATAAATAATATTATTAAAAATCAAAAACTGGCATGGGTTTTGGCTATTTACCCCTTCATCTTTACGATTATTTGCTTTTTTAGCTTGTTACGCAGAGGTGCTGCTTCTAAACTTTATAATGAAGTACATAACTCACAAAATTAATATTTATATAAATTCATTTCCGTCTGGCATTACTGTTTGCATCGATCGGAATTAAATGACAGGTCCGAGTACAGAAGCTGTCACCGGCCGCTACCGGTTGCCTGCTGCCTGCAGGCAACCTCAGCTACATTCGCAATGTATCAATGACCGCTCTCAGCGCGGGCGACACATTGCGGTGCGGGTAATAGAGAAATGAACCTTCCAGACGCTGGCTATAACGCTGGAGCACCCGGATAAGCGTGCCCTGGGCGAGATCGTCGGTAATCAGTTCTTCCGGGACATAGGCCAGCCCCAGACCGAGCCTCGCCGCTTTGGCTTCCATGTAGCTATCGGCGAAAGCCCACTGTCCCTGAGGCGGGTGGGTAATTTTTTTGCCATCCACATTAAGTTCCCAGGCGTAAAGGCTGCCGTCGCCGAACTGATAAGCGATGCAGGGGTGGGCGACTAAATCGGCGGGCGTTTGTGGAAAGCCGTAGCGTCGAAAATGTTCCGGGGTACCCACCACCGCCATCTCCATATCGGGCGAAATGCGTACCGCAATCATGCCGCTTCCGACTTCCGGGCCCAGACGTACGCCCGCATCAAATCGCTGCGCAATAATATCGACAAACCGGCTTTCGCTGATCAGTTCCAGTCTGATATCGGGATAGCGTTGTTTAAATACTGCCAGCTTCGGCAGCAGGACTTTATCAATGGCATGCTGGCTGGCATTGATGCGTACCGTACCGGAGGGCGTTTGACGATAGTGGGCCAGCGTGGCGAGTCCCATATCTAAGGCGTCGAAACCGGATTCGACATTGTGATAGAGCTGCTCACCCGCCTGAGTGAGCGACAATCGGCGGGTGGTGCGCACCAGAAGCTGAACGCCCAGCCGCTCTTCAAGTTCACGAACCGCACGGCTTACACCGGACTGCGCCAGGCCAAGTCGTTGCGCTGCGGCGGTAAAACTGCCTTCCCGCACCACCTGCATAAACAGATAGAGGTCATTATAGTTTTCCCGTTTCGCCATTCTCCTGCCTCGTCACCCAGATGCCATTTAGAACAATATGGTATTAATTTTAGCACTTTTCAGCCTCTAATCAGAACCATTACTGCTGGCTACACTAAGCGCACGACAACAAAGCACAGCAGCGTTGTCTACTGAAGACTTGCATTGATCACGTTTATTTAGGGGAATTTTGATGACGGTTTTCACCAAAAAACTGACAGCCGCGATACCCGCCATGCTGCTTTGCGCCTCATTAACTGGAGTCACAACGATGAGCTCTGCTGAGACAACTAACCCGAATGCGCCTGTTTCAATGATTGAAAAATGGGACAAAACTTTTGCTGAGAGTTCGAAAGTGGATCACCGTAAGGTGACCTTCCAGAACCGCTACGGGATAACCTTAGTTGGCGATCTCTACCTGCCGAAGGATCGCGGTGAACGCAAACTGGCAGCCATTGCCGTGAGCGGTCCCTTCGGCGCGGTAAAAGAGCAGTCCAGCGGCCTGTATGCCCAGATGCTGGCCGAACAAGGTTTTGTCACCCTGGCGTTTGACCCATCGTATACGGGCGAAAGCGGTGGCTACCCACGCAACGTGGCCTCACCGGATATCAATACCGAGGATTTTAGTGCCGCGGTGGACTTTCTGGGCCTGCAAAAAGAGGTGGATCGCAACCGTATCGGTTTGCTCGGCATTTGTGGTTGGGGCGGTATGGCCCTAAACGACGCGGCGATGGATACACGCGTCAAAGCGGTGGCGACCAGCGTAATGTATGACATGAGCCGCGCGATGGGGCATGGGGTGGGCGATGGCAAAGACCGCTATACCACTGCCGATCGTCGCGCCGTACTGCGCTATCTGAACGTGCAGCGCTGGAAAGATGCGGCAAACGGCACCTTCGCCCCCGGTGGGCATGACATTTATGTTGATGATAAGGGCAACGTCAGCGCTGCCGATCGTATTTTGCCGGAAACCTTGCCCGCCAACCCCAACCCGGTCCTGAAAGAGTTCTTCGATTATTACCGTATGCCGCGTGGTTTCCATCCGCGTTCGGTTAATTCAACCGGGGCCTGGAATGCAACGATGCCGCTGTCGTTTATGAATATGCCGCTGCTGAGTTACGCCAGCGAAGTGACTATTCCGACGCTTATCGTGACCGGCGAAAAAGCCCATTCACGCTATTTTGCCGAAGATGCCTTTAAGGCCATCGGCAGTAAAGAGAAAGCGCTGGTGATTGTCCCAGGCGCAAACCACGTCGATCTCTATGACAACGTCGCGGGCAAAATTCCCTTTGCGACGTTCGCGCAATTTTTCAAAACCAACCTGAAATAGATCTCCTGTGCCGGAGACATCCCCAAAGCCGCCACGCGCCTGCGGGCGGCTTTGTCTTGTCGGAGAGAAATAATGTCTGCATTAGGTCACACCCGGGCACACTGGAGCGGCGTCCTGGCGATGACGCTCTGCGTATTTGTGCTCATTGCCTCAGAATTTATGCCGGTCAGTCTGTTGACACCCATCGCGGGTGATTTACACATTACCGAGGGATTAGCCGGTCAGGGCATTGCGCTTTCTGGCGCGCTGGCGGTACTGACCAGCCTGACGATATCCCGTCTTACCGGATCGCTGGACCGTAAATGGCTGCTGCTGGGGCTCACGGCGTTGATGGCAGCCTCTGGGGTGATTATTGCCCTGGCGTCCAGTTTCCCGTTTTATATGCTGGGCAGAGCGCTCATCGGGATCGTCATCGGCGGCTTCTGGTCGATGTCGGCGGCAACGGCCATTCGGCTGGTGCCGCAACGCCAGGTCCCCCGCGCACTGGCCATCTTTAACGGCGGCAACGCGCTGGCCACCGTTGTGGCAGCGCCGCTGGGCAGCTACCTGGGGGCCACCGTCGGCTGGCGCGGCGCCTTTATATGTCTTGTCCCGCTGGCGGTGCTGGCCTTCGTCTGGCAATGCATTAGCCTGCCGTCGATGAAAAGTCCGCGCGCACCACAGCGGCAGGGATCGGTGCTGCGTCTGTTCCGTCTTTCTACGCTATCCCTGGGATTGCTGGCCTGCGGACTGTTCTTTATGGGACAGTTTACCTTATTTACCTATGTGCGACCGTTTCTGGAGACGGTGACCCAAGTCAGTCCTTCTGGTCTGTCCCTGATATTGCTGGCAATGGGTATCGCCGGTTTTGTCGGCACGCTGCTTATTACGACCGTTCTGAATGCCCGATTTTATCCGACGCTGGTGGCTATCCCTTTGTTGATGGCCGCAATTGCCGGAACGCTTCTGTTGGCCGGACACCACACGGGATCGGTCGCCGTACTGTTAAGCCTGTGGGGGCTGCTGGCGACGGCGGCGCCCACCGGCTGGTGGACATGGATTGCGCGGACGCTGCCCGAGGATGCGGAGGCGGGCGGCGGGCTGATGGTCGCCGTGATCCAGCTATCGATAGCCCTCGGGTCAACGGCAGGCGGCCTGGCGTTTGATCGTCTGGGATGGCACAGCACTTTTGCACTGAGCGGTTTGTTACTGCTGGGTGCCGCGGGAGGGAGCGTCCTGCTCTCTGTCAAACACAGGTCATCTCAGCGCAACGCGATTAATGAACTGGATGCATAGGTCAAATCAGGATTGACCGTCTAATCGTGACGGCGTTTTTGGCTTACCATTGCTTTTTTACATGATGAGGGCTTCACCGTGGACTATTCAGTATTAAGTAATGCTCGCAAAATGCCGATGTTGGGTTTTGGCGTTTTCAAAGTGACCGATAAAGCGGAGTGTAAGCAGGCGGTGTTGAACGCCATTCGCACCGGTTATCGCCTCATCGATACTGCCGCCGTCTATGACAATGAAGACGCCGTCGGTGACGCCGTCCGTGAAGCTATTGCACAAGGTCTGTGTACCCGCGAGGAGCTTTTTATTACCTCTAAACTCTGGGTTCAGGATATGGCCAGCGGCGAGTTAGCGGCAGCCGGTATTGCGGCGTCATTAAAAAAATCGGGCCTGGAATACTTCGATCTTTATCTATTACATCAGGCGATGGGGGATTATTTCAGCGCCTGGCGCGCGCTGGAGGAGGTTTATGAGGTCGGTACCCTGAAAGCGATCGGTGTCTCCAATTTCTACCCCCATGTGTTAGCTAACTTCTGCGAAACCGTCAGAATCAGGCCGATGGTGAACCAGGTTGAACTGCATCCTTATTTCGCGCAGCCTGCGGCGCTGGAAACCATGAAGCATTATCACGTTCAGCCGGAAGCGTGGGCGCCGTTAGGCGGTGGCAGACATAATCCGTATCAAGAGGCGATGCTGCAGGGGATTGCCGATGCCCATCAAAAAACCATTGCGCAGGTTATCCTGCGCTGGAACGTGCAGCGTGGCGTCACGGTGATCCCTAAATCCACCCGCCAGGAGCGTATTGAAGAGAACTTTGCCATCTGGGATTTCTCGCTCACCACGAGCGAAATGGCGCAGATCGGCGCCCTGGATTTAGGTTACGTTGGCGAAGCGGTGAAACACTTTAACCCTGAATTTGTTCGCAGCTGTCTGGGGGTGAAAATCCACGACTGAGAGGAGCTTAGCGTGAAGCCGCCTGCGCTCTGCGCCGCAGCCACAAGTGGCAGCCTGTGATCGCCTCAGCCAGCGCGTCGCGCAGAGCGTCAGACACGGTTTGGTCGGGCGACGTCGCCTGGCTCTCCAGCTGCTGGAGCACCCCGGCAAGGCGTTGAAAGCCGAGGGTGACCGCCTCGCCGCGCAGCTTGTGGGCGGTACGGCGCAGCGTCTCCCGGTCATTAGCATCAATGGCGTGGGTGAGGGCGATGACCGCAGCATCAAGCCCTTCAGCGAAGAGTCCCAGCAGCTCCTCGACCAGCTCAGGATCGTCGGCGCACTGTTTTAGCAGGTGGGCCTCGTCCGGCAGGCCTTCCCCTTCCTCCAGACCGCAATCTTCCGCTGCGCCGACGAGGGCGATGGCTTCCCGTAGCGCCTCCTGACTCACCGGTTTGGCGATATAGCCGTCGAAGCCCATCGCCAGACAGCGCTCTCTATCGCCCTGCATGGCGTGGGCGGTCATGGCCATCGCGGGCTGGTGCTCCCGGCCCCGCGCCAGCGTCTCTTCGCGCAGCAGGCGGATGGCGGTTTCACCGTCCATCTCCGGCATTTGCAGATCGATCAGCAGGAGATCCCAGCAGGCGGCGCGCCAGCGCTCCAGCGCCTCCCGGCCGTTGTTCACTACCTCGCAGCGGTGACCAAGCTGCTCCAGCAGCCGTCTGGCGACCTTCTGGTTAACCAGATTGTCCTCGGTCAGCAGGATATGCAGCCCGGCCTGGGCCCTGACCGGCGCCGCAACGGGGGCTGGCGTTGTTGTCGCCACTGGCGTGGGGACCAGAATACCGGCGATAACCTGATGCAGTTCGCGCTGCGCCACCGGTTTATGCAGATAGTGGGCGATACCGATGCGCTTAAGCATATTGGCGTCAAAATGACGGCTCATGGAGCTGAGCATAATGATCTGGCTCTGCCGTGCTTCGGGCAGAGCGGACAGCTCCAGCGCCAGCGATACGCCGTCCATGTCCGGCATCTGCGCGTCGAGCAGGATCAGCGGCCAGGGCGGCCCTTCGGCGGCCCGGCGTAACGCCTCGCCGGCGTTGTCCACGCAGGTCGGTATCAGTCCCATCTGGCGAAGCATGGTGTCGAGCAGGCGCAGGTTGGTGCTGTTGTCGTCAACCACCAGCACCCGCTCATTGTTGAAGCGTCCCGGCGGGGCGTTAGCGGAGGCGGTGTGCAGACCTGCCAGCGGCAGGGTGAAGGCAAATTCGCTGCCCGCCCCGGGCTGGCTCTCCACCATCAGCTCGCCGCCCATCAGGCTGACCAGGCGGGCTGAAATGGTTAACCCCAGCCCGGTGCCGCCGTAGCGGCGGGTGGTAGAGCTATCGGCCTGGCTGAAGGCTTCGAAGATCGCCTTTTGCTTCTCCGGGGCGATGCCGATCCCGGTATCGCGAATGCGAAAGCGCCAGCGGCTTTCGTCGTCGGCCGGCGCTATCGCCAGCAGAACCTCCCCCTGATGAGTGAACTTCAGCGCATTACCCAACAGGTTAGTCAGGATTTGCCGCAGCCGGGGGCCATCGACGATCAGCACCTCCGGTACCGCAGGGGAGATATCCACCAGCAGCTCAATACCCTTTTCGCTGGCGGCGGGCATATGCGGGCGGATCAGCGACTGAATAAAGGGGCGGATCTCCAGCGGCTCTTCGTCCACCTGCATCTTGCCCGACTCAATGCGTGAGAAATCAAGAATGTCGTTAATAATGTGCAGCAGCGACTGGGCTGAGCTCATCACCAGCGAAAGGTACTCCCGTTGCTCCGCGGTCAGCGGCGTGTCGAGGCACAGCTGCGTCATGCCGAGAATGCCGTTCATCGGGGTGCGGATTTCGTGGCTCATATTGGCGAGGAAGGCGCTTTTGGCCTCGTTTGCCTCGCGGGCCTCCTTCGCCGCCTCAATGGCCAGCAGCTCTGCGGCTTTGCGCCGGGTAATATCCTGCAACGTCCCGATCACTCGCTCTGCCTGTTGCTGCATATTGAGGGTGACGATTTGCCCGGAGAGCAGCATCCAGCGCCAGCCCTGCGTCGGGTGCTGGACGCGAAGTTCACATTCAAAAACCGGCATATGCTCGTTTTGCGAGGCGATCATCGCCTGTTGCAGGGTAGTGCGATCGTCCTCGTGGACCAGATTGAGCATAAAACGCAGCGGATAGCGCCACTGTGTCCGCGACTGGCCGACCATCGCCAGCAGGGTGTCATTCACCTGGAGATTGTCGTGGGAGACCTGCCAGTCCCAGATACCAATCTGGATCGACTCCGCAGTGAATAAAAAATCGTCGTGAAGCTGGTGACGTGCGCGTCGGGCGTCGTCAAGCTCGGTGATGTCGGTATGCAGACTGACAATTCCACCATCCCCCAGCCGCTGATGCTGGACGTACAGCCGACGTTTTCCCGATTGCCTGACTTCGCAATGGTTCGCCTGGCGGCAGTTGCGGATAATCGTCTCGCGTAGCGTCTGTTGCCGGCCAGGGTCGATGTTATACCCGGCATCAATGAACTTCTCCGCCAGGCTCTCCAGGGGAGCGCCGACGGCGAGCCAGGGCGCGATCGTTGGATAAAACAGCGTCACCTTATCATTCCAGGCCTGCAGTCGTTCGCGATCATCGTAGATCATCACCGCTGAGGGCAGGACGTTGAGGTCGACACGGTTATCGGCGCGCATGATCACTGACCTGCGGTCTGATAGTGGAGCTCCGCCTGGCGGCGCAGATACTCAAGACCAGGGGCGATCGCCATTGCCCATGCAGTGAGGATCTCTTCATCGCACAGTGGATCGCTGGCGCGGACGGTTTTGAGCATTGCTTCTCGCCACAGCGCAAAAAACCGCGGCGGCAGACGCAGGCCTTCCTCGCTCTGCTCGCGTGCCAGCCGTTCCAGAAAATCGGGTACAAAGAGGTCGCCGTTGACCGCCAGCATGGCGAAAAAGCTTTTAAAGATCATCTGCTGGCCTTCCTCGCCCGGGCGTCGTGAGAAGTGCTGCTCCGTCTCGGGCGACATATGGATAAAGGTGCTGTAGAAGGCCTGAAAAAAGCGCTTTTTATCGTGCTCCGGTACGACGCGATTCAGACTGGCTTCAAAAAGATCGCGATAAAACTTCATGGTGCGTTCCTCATGACCCGTTCGCCCGGCAGCGGCCGGGCGGGCTAGGATCCGCAGGCGACACGCGCTGGCCATGCATGAGTTTTCCCCTTACAGGATTTCCTCGTTGCCATTCTGCGGTAAAGCGGGCCGCCGCTCACCCGTCTTTATCCAGCATCAGCCACACGATACTTTTGCTGACCAGCCATTTATCGCCGGTTTGTCGCTACAGTCGATTGGCGTTGCCGTCAGGTTGGAGTATAGCCTGGTTGACAACCCCGTTGCTGATGAGCAAGCCAACCCGCTACTGACTAAACTGATAACGTACAGCGGCAAGTTTCGTGAAGGCACGGTCAGCCTGATTTGGTTCCTGCCGATTTAGGAGGCGCAATGTCGGCATAGCACGTCCTGATTGTTGAAGATTCGCTGGTTTATCGTCGGCTGTTGAGCCGAATGTTGACGCAGTGGGGCTATATCGTCAGTGAGGCGGAAAACGGCGTCGCTGCACTGGCGATCCTGGAGAACCAGTCCGTCAGCCTGGTGATTAGCGACTGGGAAATGCCGGAGATGAATGGCCTGACGCTGTGCCGGGAAGTTCGCCGCCGCCACTTTGGCCACTACGTTTATCTGATATTGCTCACCGCCCGCGAAAATCCGGGCGATTTAACGCTGGGGTTTGAGGCCGGGGCCGACGATTTTCTCAGTAAGCCGGTGGAGCAGAGTGAACTGCGGGCGCGGCTGCATGCCGGGGCGCGGATCCTCTCTCTGGAGTCTGACCTCGCCGCGCGCAATGCGCGGCTGAGCGAAGCGCTGCGGCAGATTGAGCACGATTTGGAGCTGGCGGCGCGCATTCAACAGTCGGTTCTCCCCGCCCATCAGCTGTGCCATCAGGGTTTTTTCTCCGACTGGATATTCCTGCCGTCGGCCTGGGTATCGGGGGATATTTTTAATGTTTTCCCACTGGGGGATCATCTCGGGTTTTACTGCGTGGATGTCTCCGGGCACGGCGTAGGGGCGGCGATGATGTCGCTTGCCGTCGCCCGCCAGTTTCTGCATGGCAGGGCGGTTGAGCGTTTTCTTTTTACTGCAGACAACCAGCCGGCGTCACCAGCCGAGGTGGTGCAGATCCTGAATGGTCGTTTTTGTAGCGACGAGGCAGATATCGTCAGCTATTTCACCCTGATCTATGGCGTCATCGACATGAAGACCGGCGCGGGTAAACTGTGTCAGGGCGGTCATCCTACCCCCTTTATTGTTAGCCTGGATGGAAGTGTTCGGCGGGTCGGCAGCGGTGGCGCGCCGGTGGGGCTGATAGACAATCTCTCATGGGCAGATGTCAGCTTCTCGCTGGCGCCGGGGGAGCGGCTGTGCCTCTTCAGCGACGGTATTACCGAATGTGAAAACCTGAGCGGCGAACAGTTTGGCGACGTGCGCCTGCAGGGTTGTCTGCAGGATGGCGTGAGGCTTTCGCTACCTACGCTGCTGGCGGAATTTGCCGGGCATCTCACTCGTTGGCGCAATGGTGATGGCCGTGAACCGCAGGCAATGGCTGATGATGTGTCACTCTTGATTATTGAACGTACAGGGGACAGTGATGAAAATTGATACTGAACGGCAGGCCTCGGTCACGATCCTGACGCCGGTTGTGCGGCGGCTGGATGCTTCCGTCGCAGTGGCCTTTAAAGCGGCAATCGTCCAGGAGATAGGCGAAGCGCCCGGCGATCTGATTGTTGATTTCAGCAAAATTGATTTTATCGACAGTAGTGGTCTGGGAACGCTGGTTTCTCTGATGAAAATGATGAACGGAAAAGGTGAGATGACACTGTGCGCGCTGAACCCTGGCATCCGCAATATGTTCACGCTGACCCGTATGGATCGTATTTTCCGTATTTGCGAGGATCGCATTTCAGCGCTTGCGCAGTTAAATCAGTGATGTGCCCGTGAATAGCATCATGATGTTTCCTGCCGAACTCACCTCGCTTTCACCGCTGGCGGAGTGGCTTGCCCAGCAAATGGCTCCGCTGCCTGTCGGGGAGGAGTGGCGTTTCGCGCTCGATCTCGCCGCCTGTGAAACGGCGACGAATATTATTCGCTATGCGCTGCATGAGGATGGGCAACGTCGTTTTGGTGTGGAATTTAGGGTCGTGGACCGACGGGTGACGTTGCGCTTTACCGACGCGGGGGAAACCTTTCCCGCCGAGCGCCTGGCGCTGGCGCGTAGTGATGAGCACTTTGATGTCGATCCGTTAGCGGAAAGCGGTAGAGGCTTGCGGCTTATTCTGCGTGCGGTGGACTGTTTTGACGTTGAAATTAATGCAGGGAAGAATATTACCACCCTGATAAAAGCGTTGCCTGGTCCCGCTGTTAATCATTCAACCGACAAAAACGGCGGTTGATAAAAAGACACCATCCGCCTGGCGGATAACAGGCATACTTTACCCACGCATACTTATTGTTGTGCCTGTGCAGTGGACTGCGCGCCCAGATGACGAGGGCGGATAGCATCAAATGTCATCATCGCCGATTTGCAAAAAATACATTTTGCACCGAAAGGGTTTTTTTCCGTCACGTCAAACTGAGAGGTTCGGTACTGGGAGCCATGGCAGCATGGGCATCTAAAATGGATATGTTCGATCATAATATAAACCTTGTATGGGTAATGTTCTGTTGAAAAGACAATGGTCGTTTTCAGGAAAATTAACGCGGCTATTTTTTGTTAGTGGTAAGCCGGGTTTTGGGTCAGATGGCGGCTTATTTCGTGAGCCGATAGGGGATCTGACAGGGCCTGTTTACAGAAAAAGCAAAATACTAACGGGACTGCTCAAAGGAAGGTGGTATCAGGGATAACGCCTGGAGATGAGAACTCGTACTCAGATAATAACTTTTCGTCTGGTAAATCGACACAACGATTAACGCACGTGCCGCGAATAATAGCAAATATTATTTTAGCCTTCCGGATGCCTGCTGTGTCAGGGGTGCCTTCATCAGCGCCGTCACCCAGTCGATAAATACCTGTACCCGGGCAGAGAGCTGCCGGCTGCTGGGATAGAGCAGTGACAGCGGCAGCGGCGCAGGGCGATAATCAGCGAGAATTTCAACTAATGCGCCAGCCGCCAGATCGGCCATAAGACGGGGCAAGGGCGCCTGGTACAGGCCAAAGCCAAGCCTTGCCGCTTCGGCGCCGACGTCGGCATCTGAGGTCAGCAGCCGGCAGGGCAAACTGACCTCGGTCTGAAGGCCATCCAGGGTAAAGGTCAGCGGCAAGGTACGGTGCGTACGCGATGACACAAATCCAATCATCTGGTGATCCGCCAGCCCGTCGATCGTTTTCGGCGTACCGTACCGGGCGAGGTAGGCCGGGCTGGCGCAGGTGATCTCCTGCAGCCTGGCGAGTGACCGGCAGATCATCTCGCTGTCGGGAAGATGACCACCGCGAATGACGCAGTCGACACCTTCGCGAACCAGATCGACGTCGCGCTCGCTTTCGCCGATCTGCAGGGTAATGTCAGGATAGCGGGCGAGAAACTGCGGCAGCGCGGGCAGAAGCAGGGTCCGCGCCAGGTTACCCGCCACGTCTACCCGAATAGTGCCGGAAATGCTCCCCCCGGCGCTGCGGTTGGCCTCCTCAAGCGCAGACAGAATGGACACGCAGCGCTGATAATACAGCGAGCCCTCCGCCGTCGGCGTTACGTGTCGGGTAGTGCGCTGTAGCAGCCGGGCCCCGAGGCTTGCCTCCAGCGCCTTAATAGCCGCAGTCGCCACCGGCCGGGAAACCCCCAGATCCGCGGCCGCGGCGCTGAATGAGCCACGTTCGACGATGCGCACGAACAGGGTCAGGGTATCCAGTCTATCCATGACATTGTTCCAGCTGGCAAAACAATCCTGTCGCGCAACGCGGTCTTATCGTCGGCATGCAGAAGCCTATAATCGCTCATGTTTTCAGCAGAGATAAAAGGGGGAAACATGAACAATAGCGCAAAAATTGCCCTGGTGACAGGCGGCAGCCGCGGCCTGGGGCGCGCGACCGTTGAAGCGCTGGCTCAGCGCGGCGTAAATGTAGTACTGACCTACAAAACGCGTCTTGTCGAGGCGAGCGAGGTGGTTAAACGTGTTGAAGCACTGGGCGCCCGGGCGATCGCGCTGCCCTTCAGCGCCGGCGACATCGACACCTTTGACGCGTTTGTTAGCGCCTTTCAGGGCGCGCTGGCGGAGCTGGGTGCCGGTAAATTTGATTATCTGGTCAATAACGCCGGCAACGCCAGCGGCATGGGTTTTCTTAACGCCACGGAAGCGGAATTCGATGCGCTGTATCGTATCCACGTGAAGGGCGTTTTTTTCCTCAGCCAAAAACTATTGCCGCTGCTGGCAGACGGCGGGCGAATAGTGAATGTCTCGTCCGGACTGACCCGCATCGTGATGGCGAACCGGGCGCCCTATGCGATCATGAAATCCGCGGTGGAAACCCTGACCCGCTATATGGCGTTTGAGCTGGGCAGTCGCGGGATCTCGGTTAACTGCGTGGCGCCCGGCGCCATCGCCACCGATTTCAGCGGCGGGGCGGTGCGGGATAACCCGCAGGTCGCCCAGGCTGTCGCCGCGATGACAGCGCTGGGCCGGCCTGGCCTGCCAGAAGATATCGGGCCGATGATCGCCTCGCTGCTATCTGAGGATCATCGCTGGGTGAATGCCCAGCGAATTGAAGTCTCCGGGGGAATGCGCATCTGAGCGGAGAAAACCGCTGCCGTTTTCATCCTTAGTCAATCGGTGTGGCAGAGGATGCCGGCATCGCGCAACGCTGAGCAGAGAGAAGGAAATAAAATCTGCCGCGTTGCTCATTAAAGAGTAGTGATTGACCTTATTGCCTGAATGCGCAAGATTATTGTTGAATAAACAGCCAATATACTAAATATATTTAATACACTTATGATAGGATTAAAGATATGGATTTTGAAAATGAATTGACCAGCAAGATTCTTGATCCCATTCATGGCACTATTCGTTTGACGATGCTCGAGATTGCATTTATCAATCACCCCCTGTTCCAGCGCTTACGCAATATTAAACAGAACTCTTTTTTATATAAGGTGTTTCCCTCTGCGGTGCACAGCCGCTTCGAACACTCTCTTGGCGTACTGCATTTATCAAGTGAAATACTCAATAATTTACGTCTCAATGCGATACGCTATCAAAAGAAATATGATGATGGCCATGTGTTTTGTCATATCGATCAGATACCAAAACACAACATTCAGGAGTTGAGACTGGCTGCGCTGATGCATGACATCGGGCATGGGCCTGTATCCCACCAGTTTGAGAGTTTTATGCCCAGTAAGCACGAATTCTCCGATGTTCTCCCTAAAGCCTTCCATTCGGTCATCGATGTATTAAGCAAGCCAGATCAGAAAGTTGAACATGAACAGCTCTCGCTGCTGTTCAGCCTGATGATTTATGATGATCTGAGAAAACAGGGTAAGGTCGATGACGAAATAAAAATAGAAAACGTGCTAAAAATCATCGAAAAAAGATACGGTGACCAACAGATCATTGAGGAAATTAATGGAGAGGCAACAGATATCCTGCCGTTAATGACCTCGATTATCTCTTCCTGTCCGATCGATGCCGATCGGATGGATTACTTGCTCAGAGACGGCTATTTCTCCGGGGTTAAATGTGGCATCTACGATTACAATCGCTTGTTTATGTCTATTGTGCCTGTCGAGGAAGAGGGAAAACTGTACCTCGCTTACAAAGAGAGTGGAATTGACTCGATCGCTGAGTTTATCGGGGCGCGCTCAAGCCTTTTCTCACAGGTGTATTACCATAAAACAAACCGCGCCTTTGCGACGATGTTGAGCAAGTTATGCGAGCTTATGCAAAGCAAGGATCCACAAAATGTCATTATCACCGATGTTAGCGACCGTATTGTTGACCCTGGCGTTGAAAGCTTCATTGACGTGCTGAAGGATTTTTATTTAGCATGCAGTGATGATTATTTTTTGAATGAAAAGCTTGGTGAATGGATAGATATCAGCAATACCGAAGCGGTTAATAAAAAAATACTTGATGACATTATTAACCGACACCCATGGTCGAAGGTCTATGAGGCCAAGCACTCTGTTTATAAAGCTAACATCGCTGACAAGGAAAATAAGGCGTGGAAGAGTCAACTCACCGGGTTATTGACTTCTGTATTACAGCCTCATTTCAAACCACATGAATTTGCCGTTGATATTGTCTCCGACTGCGCCTTTAAAGACCTGGATAAAACCGAAGTTAAGCTTTTGGTGAAAGATCTTAAGAACCGCTACGAAATAAAACCGTTAATTGAATGTGGTGATAAGTTAAATCAATATCAAATCATCAAATATTGCATTCGGGTATTTGTTGACCGCGATATCAAAGCACGCGTAACTCCTGAAATAATCTATAAAATCAATGAAATAGTGGTAAAGCAGATCGCGTTGCTGAATTGATGATGCCCGCCAGGGCAGCGATAAACCTTTCAGGGTCTGGCTTGTTTACCGGACCCTGGAGATAAGCGAGAAATCGTGGTGCATCGTCGCTGTCGGGATTGCATAAAACAGCACTACCGTCCGTTACTTTACAACGCCCTGAGGCATATCCTCCTCAGGGCGGCGGGTGGCTCAGCAAAAACGCCGGCTCAGTATGATTATTCCGCCAGCAGGGCGGCGAATTTCGCCAGCCACTGCGGGTGGGCCGGCCAGGCGGGAGCGGTGACCAGGTTACCGTCCACATATGCCTGGTCGATACCGATCTCGGCATAGTGTCCGCCGCTCAGGCGCACTTCCGGGGCACAGGCGGGATAAGCGCTGCAGGTGCGGCCCTGGAGAATACCGGCGGCGGCCAGCAGCTGCGGGCCATGGCAGACGGCGGCGATAGGTTTACGCGCGGCGTCGAACGCCTGTACCAGTTTAATAACCTCCTCATTCAGGCGCAGATACTCCGGCGCCCGGCCGCCGGGGATCACCAGCGCATCGTAGCTCTCGGCCTTTACTGCGGCGAAGTCAGCGTTCAGCGTGAAGCGATGGCCCGGCTTTTCGCTATAAGTCTGGGCACCATCAAAGTCGTGGATCGCGGTCATGACATAGTCGCCGGCGGCTTTATCCGGGCAGACGGCATCGACCTGGTGGCCAATCATTTGCAGTGCCTGAAAAGGGACCATCGTTTCGTAATCTTCGGCATAATCACCGACCAGCATCAGGATCTTCTTGCTCATCGTGGTTACTCATTGTGGGAGAAAAGGTGTCTTAGATATAGCCTGGCGCTCCGCAGAATGCGAACTGTCCTGAAGCGAGGCGACAGCGACATGAGCGTCTTGTTATCAGCATCATGTTTTTCCGGCAATGGCGCTCTTTTTAGCCAGCCCCTGTGGCCGCCCACGATACGACGTCAACTGTGCCCCGGTCGGGGTTGAGAAGAACCAAAGCCCTTGCGTACGGCGCCGTTTCGCGCAGGTGCGTTGTCCGCGATCCACCTACCTTGCGACAAGGGGTTACGAACGCGCGGTGCTATCTGGAGAGAATAATGCTAACAATGGCATCGCTATTTATATTCATATATTTTATATTTTTATGGGTGCTTTAATATTTTGCATAAATATCATCTGTATCAAAATCTATTATTCTTATCATTGATTTTTTATCATCCATTAATGAACATGTGTAATTCTTGTTGTTAAGAGAAAATATCTTCATCTTATGAATATATTTAATAAATTTTCTTGTTAAGTTGATCGATAATCTATTTTTGTTTTATGATTGCCGCGTTTTACACTGTCAACTCTTTACTCATTATTCCCTAAGGAAAGGAACTGCTATGGCTGATACGTTCCAGAATGAAGTCCCCAAGGCTCGCATTAATCTCAAATTATCTCTCCATACCGGCGGCGCGCAAAAAAAGGTTGAACTACCGCTCAAGCTGCTTACCGTCGGTGATTTTAGTCATGGCAGGGAAAACCGGCCATTATCGGAAAGAGAAAAAATCAGCGTCAATAAAAATAACTTCAACAGCGTACTTTCGGAATTTAGCCCGGAAGTAAACCTCTCGGTGCCAAATACGCTGACCGGCAACGGCGAAGAGGAGAATGTCAGGCTGCGTTTTACCGATATCAAAGATTTTGAACCGGAGCAGGTTGCCCGACAAATTCCGCAACTCCGCGCCATGCTGGCAATGCGAAATTTATTACGCGATCTCAAATCCAATCTTCTCGATAACGCCACTTTCAGAAAAGAGCTTGAGGCAATCCTGAAAGATCCGGCGCTGTCCCAGGAATTACGTGACGAAATGAGTGCACTTGCCCCGAAATAATTTCGAGGCAAGTCTGTTAATGGATTAACCGGGAAAATGCTAATGTCTGTTACCACAGAAAATGCTCCTGTTCAGGGGCAAACCACGCTGCAGGAAAATAGGGCGGGCGAGGGCGTTTACGCCTCGCTGTTTGAAAAAATTAATCTCGCCCCGGCGTCTCGCCTCGGGGATATCAACGACTTTCTGGACGATGCCGCGCTCTCCGAGGCGCCGGCGGCAGAACGTCTCACCGCGGCGATGCAGGTGTTTATGGAGCGCATCCGACAGTCCGGCCAGCGGGTGGACAAGCTCGACAAAACGCTGATTGATCACCATATCGCCGAACTGGATTTCCAGATAAGCCGCCAGCTGGACGCGGTGATGCACCACCAGGAGTTTCAGCAGGTCGAATCCCTGTGGCGCGGCCTCAAACAGCTGGTGGACAACACCGACTATCGCCAGAACGTCAAAACGGAGATCCTGGACGTCGCCAAAGACGATCTGCGCCAGGACTTTGAGGACGCGCCGGAGCTTATCCAGAGCGGCCTCTACTGGCACACCTATACCGCGGAGTATGACACTCCCGGCGGCGAGCCGATCGGCTCGGTGATCTCGGCCTATGAGTTCGACGCCAGCCCGCAGGATGTGGCGCTCCTGCGCAATATCTCCCGCGTCTCTGCGGCCGCCCATATGCCGTTTATCGGCGCCGTCGGCCCGGCCTTCTTCCTGAAAGAGACCATGGAAGAGGTGGCTGCTATTAAGGATATAGGCAACTACTTCGATCGCGCGGAATATATCCGCTGGAAATCATTTCGTGAAACCGACGATGCCCGCTACATCGGTCTGGTGATGCCGCGCGTGCTGGGTCGTCTGCCGTACGGTCCGGACACCGTGCCGGTGCGCAGCTTCAACTATGTCGAGCAGGTGAAAGGTCCGGACCACGAAAAGTATCTGTGGACCAGCGCAGCGTTCTCCTTCGCTTCCAATATGGTGAAGAGCTTTGTCAATAACGGCTGGTGCGTGCAGATCCGCGGTCCGCAGGCCGGCGGCGCGGTGAAAGATCTGCCCATCCACCTGTACGATCTGGGTACCGGCAACCAGGTGAAGATCCCTTCTGAAGTGATGATCCCGGAAACGCGCGAGTTTGAGTTCGCCAGCCTGGGCTTTATTCCGCTGTCGTACTACAAAAATCGCGATTATGCCTGCTTCTTCTCGGCCAACTCCGCGCAGAAACCGGCGCTGTATGATACTGCCGACGCCACCGCCAACAGCCGTATCAACGCGCGTCTGCCTTATATTTTCCTGCTGTCGCGCATCGCGCACTACCTGAAGATGATCCAGCGCGAGAATATCGGCACCACCAAGGACCGGCGTCTGCTGGAGCTGGAGCTGAACACCTGGGTGCGCAGCCTGGTGACCGAAATGACCGACCCGGGCGACGAGCTGCAGGCCTCACATCCACTGCGCGATGCCAGCGTGGTGGTGGAAGATATCGAGGACAACCCGGGTTTCTTCCGCGTGAAGCTGTACGCGGTGCCGCACTTTCAGGTCGAGGGAATGGACGTCAGTCTGTCGCTGGTCAGCCAGATGCCGAAGGCGAAGGCGTAGGTCCGGACGATGATCAAGACGGAACGTCCGTTATGGGGCCGGGGCGTTATGGTGTCGCCCCAGCATTTTCAACAGCAGGCTGCGTATGCAGCCTGGACTGCGGAAGTGATTGCCCGGATGGGGCTGAATCATCCCTGGGGAGTGATGGAGGCGACCTTCGACCCAGAGATGCTGAAACTGGGCCGTCTGCAGGCTCACAGGCTGCAGGTCCGGTTCCAGGATGGCGCGATGATTGATACGGACAATGCCGATGCGCTGCCGTCCGCGCTGTCGCTGGACGGCGCGTCCGGCGAGGCGGTGATCGTGCTGGCCCTGCCGCTGATGCAGGCGAATGGCGGCAACTGCCTGAAGCCTGAGGAGGTGGCCGAAAGGCCGGTACGTTTCCGGCAGCGCTGGCACGATGTCCGCAACCAGTTCGGCGATGATACCCGGCAGATCGCTGTAATGCAGCCGGAGCTGTCCCTGCGCTTTTCTCATCAGGACAACAGCGATTACCTGACCTGTCCGCTTGTTCGCCTGCGGCAGGATTCGCAGGGCACCTGGTTTATCGACGAGACCTTTATCCCGCCGCTGTTGCAAATCCAGGGAAGCCGCTGGCTGACGACGCAGCTTGAACAGTTGCTCACCCAGCTCCGGGCTCGCCTGGCGCGCCTGATGGCCATGCGTCGCGAGAGCAATGAACGGATGGCTGATTTTGCCGTGGCCGATGTTTCACTGTTCTGGCTGCTGAATGCGCTGAACAGCGCTGAGCCGGTGCTGGGATACTTTCTGCGTTACCGGCAGAGCCCGCCGGAGCGCCTTTATCCGGAGCTGGCGCGCCTGGCCGGTAGCCTGCTGACCTTTTCGCTGACCCACCAGGCGAATGCCGTCCCGGTCTATCAGCATGACCAGCTGAACGCGGTCTTTCCGCCGCTGTTTGATTTACTGAGCGACCTGCTGGAGGCGAGCCTGCCGTCGCGGGTGGTGGCGATTGCGCTGGAACATGATAAACGGCTGCACTTCTGGCAGGCGCGTCTGCACGATGCCCGGCTGCGGGAAGGGGCTGATTACTATTTGTCAGTGCGTTCGTCGGTACCGGTTGCCCGGCTGCAGGAGCAGTTTCCGCGCCAGTGCAAAGTGGGCAGCCCGGACCATGTCAAAGCCATCGTCAACTCCTCCCGGGTGGGCGTGCCGCTGACGCCGCTGCGTCATGTGCCGGCCGCCATTCCGCTGCGTCTGGAAAATCAGTATTTCAGCCTCGATGTCACCCACCCTCTGGCGACGGAAATGCTGCAGAGCGGCACCTGTATGTTTTACGTCCCGGGCATGCTCGGCGAGCCTGAACTTGAACTCTTTGCGGTATTGAGAACATGAGTGAGCCTGAACGCAGCTCTGCTGCCTCGATTGATATTGATGCCCTTCTGCAGGACACCTGGCTGCAGGTTATCAGCCTGCGCCACGGCCCGCAGTTCCGCGATGAGGAAGGGTACACGCTATGGCAGCGCTGTATTGCTGATGTCGAACGCGTGCAACATGAGCTGAAAGCGAGCGGGCTTGATGAGCGCAGCTGTGAGCATATTCTTACCGCCCAGTGCGCGCTGCTCGATGAAGCAGTAAAGGGGCGCGGCGTGGAGGATGATGCCTGCCTGCAGTGGTATGACATTCCGCTGCAGGGACACTTCCTCGGCACCATGGATGCCGGCGACACCCTTTGTGAGCGGATGCGGGAAGTCCTGCGTGAACCGGCGCCCAACCTGGCCGTGGTGACCTGTTTTCAGCGGGTGATGCTGCTGGGGTTTCTTGGCAGCTTCCGCTCCCTCAACGATCCCGAGCGCCTGAAGCTGATCAACGCGCTCAGTGAGCATGTCCCACCTTTTCAGTGCCCGTCAACCGCTCCCGTACTGGTAGAAAGTCTAGCCGGTCTGGGGATAAGCGGCTGGCTGGCTTCATGGCCGGTACGTATTGGCCTGAGCGTGGTGGTGATACTCGCCCTGTGGTGGGGGCTTAACCACTGGCTCGATCACCTGCTGTTAACCCGGTTACCGGGGGAGGTGAAATGAGCCCGGCGCAACACCGCGGGCTGGCGCTGTGGGCCAGTCTGCTGAGTGCGCTGGTGTGCCTGCTATTTTTGCCGGTTCCCCGCTGGGGGGCGTGGCTCATTCTGCTGGTCACGCTGGCCCTGATCATCGGGTTCTGGCGCATCGCCAGTCGTCGTACCCGACGTAACGTCGCATCAACCCTGGCCCCTCTCCCGGAGGGCGCTTATCGCCAGCCGGTGGTCCTCGTCTGCGGCGATCTGCCGTGTGTCTGGCCGCAAGCGTCACCGGTGCGGGTCGTCAAACAGGGCTGCTGGATCCGCGTGGAAAAGACGGAGGATCTGCAGCAGATCGCGCGCCAGGTATTGAGCCAGCGGCCGGAATGGGGGCCTCAGCTGTCGGTGCTGCTCTGCGTCTGCCCGCAGCAGCACGCGCAAAGCGAGCGGCTTACCAGCCGTCTGCTGGCCCTGCGCTGGCAACTCAGCCAGCTGCGTCAGCAGACGGGGTATGCCGTACCGCTGGCGCTGCAGGGGCTGGTGGGCAGCGCGATGAGCCCCATCCTGCTCTGGCAGGCGGCGCTGCCGGGTGAAGCGGTGAAAGTCTGGCAGCCCTCCTGCGCCCCCTGTTCCATACCGGCCTGGGTAAGCGCCGGCGGGGCGGTCGCGCTGGAGCAGCAGGTGCTGATGAACAGCCTGATGGGCTGGTTTGAACAGCACGTCACTGGCGTGTTTACGGAAGAGAATACCGACCTGCCGCCCCTGACCCCGGCGGCTGTGCTGTGGGGCCTCGGACCCTCGCTGCCCGGAAGTCTGGCGTCGTCGGCCTGGACGGCGTGGTTATCCCGACATAGCGGCCTGTCGCGGGTAGCGGGTTGGCAGCCAGATGAGAGCGACACCGGGGACGCTTCAGCTTTGCCGGATTTTATCCTGCCGCAATTACCGGCGGGACGGGGGCTCACGCCACGGGGCAGGACCTGGCGCGCGGCGCTCGCTATTTTCACCCTCGCAGCTATCGCCGCGCTGCTCAGCAGTGGCTGGAACAATCGACAACTGCTGCAGCGCGTGGGCGTCGATATTGCCCGTTATGAGCGGATTGCGATGGATGATTATGAACCAAAAGCCAGCGCTGTCAGGGTGCTGCGTGAAGATGCCGCGCTGCTTGATAGCTGGGCGCGTAACGGCGTCCCGCTGCGCCTGAGTCTGGGCTTGTATCACGGGGAGCAGATTCGCCTGCCGTTGCTGGAGGCGATTCGCGGTTACGTGCCGCCTCCGCCGCCGCCCAGGCCGGTGCAGCGCGTCGCGCCGAACGTCATCCGCCTTGACAGCATGTCGCTATTCGATACCGGGAAATGGGTACTGAAGCCTGGTTCGACAAAGCGGCTGGTCAGCTCGCTGATGGACATTAAGGCCAGGCCCGGGTGGCTGATCGTGGTGGCGGGCCATACCGACAGCGTGGGTGAGGAAAAAGCCAACCAGCTATTGTCGCTGAAACGTGCGGAATCGGTCCGCGACTGGATGCGCGATACCGGCGACGTGCCGGACAGCTGCTTTGCCGTTCAGGGCTATGGCGAAAGCCGACCAATTGCAACAAACGATACGCCGGAAGGCCGTGCGCTGAACCGCCGTGTCGAAATCAGTCTGGTGCCGCAGGTAGACGCCTGCCGGTTACCGGACCAACCCTCTGCGTCATCCCAGGATGATGGCGCTTCACTACACAATGGAGAGTAATTCCATGGCAATTCCTGTTTATCTTTGGCTGAAAGACGACGGCGGCGCGGACATTAAAGGGTCTGTCGACGTTCAGGATCGTGAAGGCAGTATCGAAGTGGTGGCCCAGGAGCATAACCTGTACATCCCGACCGATAACAACACCGGCAAACTGACCGGCACGCGTATTCATACGCCGTTCCTGTTCACCAAGGAGATCGACTCCTCCAGCCCCTACCTGTACAAGGCAGTGACCACCGGCCAGACCCTGAAATCCGCTGAGTTCAAGTGGTACCGAATCAACGATGCCGGCCAGGAAGTGGAGTATTTCAATACCAAACTTGAGAACGTCAAGGTGGTGAAAGTGAATCCCCTGATGCACGACATCAAAAACCCCGCCTACGAGAAGCACAACCATCTGGAACAGATTGAGCTGCGCTACGAGAAGATCACCTGGACCTATAAAGACGGCAACATCATTCACTCCGATAGCTGGAACGAACGCGCCACCGCGTAATTGCCCGTCATATTTCGCGCCGCTGGCGCGCAGGCGACGTTCGCTCATCCCGGCCGCATCGTTATCTCTGCGGCCGGGGATTATTGCGGGCGATCGCCTGATGCGGGCAGCGTTTCTCTGCCCGCCGTTTTTTGCTGAGCGCCTGAGATACGGGGTCTCAGCAAAGAAAAACACAATCTGTCTGCCTGACCTTGTGCGCTTGGGGTTCCTGTTCAGGAACAGCGACGGGCGGTAGCGTGTCCGGAACCAATAAGAGAGGATCTCATGGAAAATCCAGCCAGCCTGTTACGCCGTCTTAATCCCTGCTGTGCCCGCGCAATGGAGGGGGCGGCCTCCCTGTGCCAGACCCGGGCGCATGCCGAGATCCTGCCCGAGCACTGGCTGCTTAAGCTGCTGGAACAGGGGGAAGGCGATCTGACGGTGCTGGCGCGGCGCTATGAATGGGATATGGATGCGCTGTGGCAGGATCTGCTGAACTGGCTGGATAAACAGCCGCGCTCGGTACGTCATCGTCCCCAGCTCTCTGACCATACCCTGAGGCTGATGCAGGAGGCCTGGCTGATTGCCTCGCTCAGCGGCGAAGCGCAGATCCGCAGTGTTCACCTGCTGATGGCGCTGGTTGAAAAACAGAATCTGATCCAGTGCGATGGGCTGTGGCCGCTGTTAACGCTGGGCCAGCGTCAGCTGGAACGCCTGCGCCCCTTGCTTGATGCCCAGTCCGACGAACGTCCGCCAGCGCAGCAGGAAGCGGCGCTGGCGCAGCCCCATGGCGGGGACGTGGAATTTGTGGGGCGTCCTGCGGGCAGCGAACTGAATGCGGATGGGCTCAATCCGGCGCTGCAGAACGCGCTGGACAAATTCACTCTCGACGTCACCGCCAAAGCCAGAGACGGCCAGATTGACCCGGTGTTCGGACGCGACACGGAAATCCGCCAGATGGTGGATATTCTCTCCCGTCGACGTAAAAACAACCCGATCCTCGTCGGTGAGCCGGGCGTGGGCAAGACCGCCCTGGTGGAAGGCCTGGCGCTGCGCATAGCCGAAGGCAACGTCCCCGACGCGCTGAAGCCAGTGTCGGTGCGCACCCTCGACCTCGGTCTGCTGCAGGCCGGCGCCGGGGTCAAAGGCGAGTTCGAGCAGCGGCTGAAAAATATCATTGAGGCGGTACAGCAGTCGCCTTCGCCGGTGCTGCTGTTTATCGACGAGGCGCACACGATCATCGGTGCGGGTAATCAGGCGGGCGGCGCGGATGCCGCCAACCTGCTGAAGCCGGCGCTGGCCCGGGGCGAACTGCGGACTATCGCCGCCACTACCTGGAGTGAATACAAGCAGTACTTCGAGCGCGACGCCGCGCTGGAGCGCCGCTTTCAGATGGTCAAGGTGGATGAGCCGGACGACGACACCGCCTGCCTGATGCTGCGCGGCCTGAAGTCCCGCTATGCCGACCACCACGGCGTGCATATCACGGATGATGCGGTGCGCGCCGCCGTGACGCTGTCACGACGCTATCTCACCGGTCGCCAGCTGCCGGACAAGGCAGTGGATTTACTCGACACCGCTTCCGCCCGCCTGCGTATGAGTTTGGATACCGTGCCTGAGCCGCTGACCCGCATGAAGGCGCAGCTCACCGCGCTGGCAATGGAGAAGCAGGCGCTGCTGGAAGATATTGCGCTGGGCAACAGCGCCCGCGGCGATCGGCTGGCGGCCATTGAGCAGGAGGAGATCCGCCTTATTCTGGCGCTGGATACCCTTGAAACTCAGTATGGTCAGGAGCTGCAGCTGACGGAAGCGCTGCTCGCCTGCCGCCGCGATATCTCCCGCCAGGCGGAAATTAGCGATCTACAAACCGCGCTTATCGCCGTCCAGCAGGGCAATCCGCTGCTCGGGCTGGACGTCGACGTCCGCACCGTGGCGACGGTGATTGCCGACTGGACCGGCGTGCCGCTCTCCTCGCTAATGAAAGATGAGCAGACGGAGCTGCTGAGTCTGGAAGAGAGTCTCGGCAAACGGGTGGTTGGCCAGGAGGCGGCCCTGAGCGCTATTGCCCGGCGCCTGCGCGCCGCGAAAACCGGCCTGACGCCGGAGAACGGTCCGCAAGGGGTGTTCCTGCTGGTCGGGCCGAGCGGCACCGGCAAAACGGAAACGGCGCTCGCCCTCGCCGATGCGCTGTTCGGCGGCGAGAAAGCGCTGATCACCATCAATCTCTCCGAGTACCAGGAGCCGCACACCGTCAGCCAGCTGAAGGGTTCTCCGCCCGGCTACGTCGGCTACGGCCAGGGCGGGATCCTGACCGAGGCGGTGCGCAAACGCCCCTACAGCGTGGTGCTGCTCGATGAGGTGGAAAAGGCCCATCGCGATGTGATGAACCTGTTCTACCAGGTCTTCGACCGGGGGGTAATGCGCGACGGCGAGGGGCGTGAAATCGACTTTCGCAACACCGTGATCCTGATGACCGCCAACCTCGGTAGCGACCTCCTGATGCAGCTGCTGGATGAACAGCCGCAGGCCAGCGAATCAGACCTGCACGAGCTGCTGCGCCCGGTGCTGCGCGGCCACTTCCAGCCGGCGCTGCTGGCCCGCTTCCAGACGGTGATTTACCGTCCGCTGCCGGCGGGAGCGCTGCGCGCCATTGTCGGCATGAAGCTCGGGCAGGTAAGTCAGCGTCTGGCTTGCCATTACGGAATCACCACCACCCTCAGCGAGAGCCTGTTCGACGCCCTGACCGAGGCCTGCCTGCTGCCGGATACTGGCGCCCGTAACGTCGACAGTCTGCTCAATCAGCAGATCCTGCCGGCACTGAGTCAGCAGCTATTGAGCCATATGGCGGCGGGGCAGAAACCGCGCCAGGTGACGCTGGGGTATCACGAAGAGGAAGGCGTCATGATGGCGTTTGACGAGGGGACAATATCCGATGAGTAGCGTGAAATCGTTGTTGTTCAGCCATAACCACCACCTGCTTTCGGTGAAGGGATGTGAAGCCGGGCTTGATGTGCTGGCCTTCGAGGGCGATGAAGCCCTGAGCCAGCCGTTCCGCTACCGTATTGAATTCACCAGCGCAGACCATGCCATCAGCAAAGAGATGATGCTGATGAAGGCAGCCTCCCTGACGCTGCAGGCGCCGGTGGCTCAGGGCTTCGGCATCAATGTTCAGCAACCCGTGCGGGTGATCCAGGGCGTGGTGACGGGGTTTGAACGGCTCAGTACCTCCAGGGATGAAACGCACTACGCGCTGACGCTTCAGCCACGCCTGGCGCTGCTTAACCGCTCGCACCAGAACGCCATTTACCAGGACCAGTCCGTTCCGCAGATTGTGGAAAAAATCCTCCGCGAGCGCCACGGCCTGCGCGGTCAGGATTTTCTGTTCTCGCTGACAAAAACGTATCCGCGCCGCGAGCAGGTGATGCAGTACGGCGAGGATGACCTGCACTTTATCACCCGGCTGCTGGGTGAGGTGGGGATCTGGTTTCGCTTTACCGCCGACACGCGGCTGCACATCGACGTCGTTGAGTTCTGCGACAGTCAGCAGGGCTATGAGAAGGGGCTGACGCTGCCTTCGGTCCCGCCGTCCGGGCAGCAGTCGGCCGGGGTGGACGCGGTGTGGGAGATGGCATGCCGCCACCGTGTCGTGGAGCAGCAGGTCAGTACCCGCGACTACAACTACCGCGAGGCGACGGCGGACATGAGCGCGCAGGTGGATGTCACCCGCGGGGAGACCACCACCTTCGGTGAGGCTTACCACTGGGGAGATAACTACCTGACGGCGGGGAATGCCCATGACCGGCATCCGGCGCCGGAGTCCGGGGCGTTTTACGCCCGCCTTCGCCATGAGCGTTATCTGAACGGCCAGACCCGGATGCAGGCCACCACCAGCTGCCCGACGCTCTGCCCGGGGCAGGTGCTGAAGGTCACCGGCGGAGAGGAGGTGGCCGGGGAGTTTGCTGATGGCGTGCTCGTCACGGCGATGCACAGTCACGCCCGGCGCGATGCGGACTTTGCGGTGGAGTTTGCCGGCATACCGGACAGCCCGGACGTCGGCTACCGGCCTGAGCCCGGCGCGCGTCCGGTGATGGCCGGGACGCTGCCGGCCCGCGTGACCAGCACCCGGGAAAACGACACCTACGGGCATATCGATAAACACGGGCGCTACCGGGTGAATATGCTGTTTGACCGGGCGCGCTGGGAAACCGGGTTCGAGAGCCTGTGGGTCCGTCAGTCGCGGCCGTATGCCGGAGACACTTACGGCCTGCACCTGCCGCTGCTGGCGGGGACGGAGGTGGCGATTGGCTTTGAGGACGGTAACCCCGACAGGCCGTATATCGCGGGCGTGCTGCACGACTCGGCGCACGGCGACCACGTCACCATCCGCAATGACAAACGTAACGTCCTGCGCACCCCGGCCAACAACAAAATCCGCCTCGACGATGAGCGCGGGAAAGAGCATATCAAGGTGTCGACGGAGTATGGCGGCAAGAGCCAGCTGAATCTGGGGCACCTGGTGGACAGCGACAGGCAGCCGCGCGGCGAAGGCTTTGAGCTGAGAACCGACAGCCGGGGCGCCATCCGGGCACAGAAAGGGATATTTATCAGCGCGGACGGACAGGAGCAGGCTAAGGGGCAGGTGCTGGCGATGGAGCCAGCGGTCAGTTTGCTAAAAGGTGCGGTGAATCAGGTCACGGAATGGGGAAGTATTACGCAAACCCATCACAATGTTATCCCAGACACCGGCCCATTAAGCGCACTGACCACAAGCACCAGCGATCTTAAACAGCCGACATTGCTGATGTCGGCCCCGCAGGGGATTGCCGCAGTCACACCGGAAACAACCCTCCTGCACAGCGGTAACGGGCTGTATCTGCAGAGCCTGGGGGAGGTCAACATCACCACGGCACAGCGCTGTTCACTGAATGCCAGCCAGGCTATTTCACTGCTGGCGCAACAGGAGGGGATGAGGCTGGTCTCTGCCAAAGGCCCGCTGGAAGTAGAGTCGCACGGCGATATTCTGTCGCTGACCGCGCTAAAAGATATCACCATCCAGTCAACCCAGGGGCATCTGCAGTTGACGGCTAAAAATGGCATCACCCTGGGGTGCGGCGGTGCATATATCCGTCTTACCCCGCAGGGAGAGGTACAGATCCACGGACCGGGGGTGATTAGCCTTAAGGGGCAGCATGATTTGCAGGGGCCGGCCAGCGAGGCGTTTCCCTTGCCTGAGCTACCGGCATCGGTGTGTAAAGAGTGCCTTAAAAAAGCCCAGGCGCTGGCGCAGGGCTTCGTGCCGCGGGAGGCATAGATGACCAGACAATGGATTGAAGAGGTCGCCGGAACCTGTCGGGCTTTCGAAACGGATTATCTGCATGTCATTATCGATCAGGCGGGGGTGGATTTTTCCGTTATTCCGGCGCTGAATTCGCTGTCAGTTGAGTGGCAGTCGCTTTTTCATGGACTTCCGGAAGCATTTATTGTCGATGATGCTCCGCTGGTGGCGCGCTTTACGCTTGATGATCATGAGCAAATGCGCTGGTTACAGGATATCAGCCAGCAACTTGCCATCCAGGCGCCGCTGCTCCTGTTCTGCACATACTGGCCCTTTTCGGCGCTGGCGAACTGGCTCACGCAGTGTATGGATATTCTGCAGGAAGGGCGCAGCGGAATTTTACGCTTTTACGATACCCGGGTATTTCCGCTGTTGTTTACACACATTCTCAGTGAAGAGCAGCAAGAGCCATTGATGCGTCCGGCCCTGTTCTGGGCGTGGCAGGATTTTGACGGCCAGGCGAAAGGCATCAAAGGCAGTGGTCTCCCGCCGGAACGCGATGAAAATGCGCCCAAAATAGAACTCAGCGATCGCCAGCTTGAGCATCTGATGTGTATCAGCGATGTCATCGTCATGTTGTCGCACTGTGCTCCGCCTGCGGGCATGTTTGACTCAAGACAGTCACTGTTTTCGGCCTGTTACCAGGGCATGGTGGAGGCGACACGCCAGGGTCTTCTTCTGGATGACGCTCGTGAAGACTGGGTAATGAAGAAGTGGTTTGCGGACGTAAAAACCAGTGAGAGACCTTCAGAATGAAAAGCCTGGTCTGGCTGAGTACACCCCTCTCTTCATTACCCTCAAACCGACAGGGAGAGTCCGATGAAATCTGCATTAATCAGCCCGCTGCTGGCGGGTCTGCTGCTGTTAACCGGCTGTGCACAGCCAGCCGCACAGGCCGGAGGCGGCGGTGGCACCATTGACGCCATCAACCACACAAAATGGGCAATTAACCACTTCAGTATCAATGGCCAGTCGGGCATCGACATTATAGGTCCGTTTCAGGGAGGCGGAGGCGGCTGCTGCTTCAGCGTGCCCGCCCGCTGGACGCCGGGTATGACGGTGCGCGTTGACTGGGAAAGTGGTGAGGCATCGACTGAAGGCTTTCCTGGATTTGCTGATTACGAAAAATACAGAGAGTGGAGAGATAATTTAAAACAAAACAACCGCCAGCACAGCAAAACTGTCCCGCTGCCCGACTATAACGGCCAGGATGTGTGCGGCATTACGGTGCACTTTTTAGCCTGCGATGACGTGAAGGTGACCACCAGCTGCTGGTCACCGAGAAATGCGAACTATCCGATAAAAGAGCCCGTCAGGATGAAGGAGCCCGCCGTATGTCCGAAGTAGCACGCCTTCGTTTCCCCGGGGTGACATCACCATCCCTTCATTACCCTCACCCGACAGGGAGAGTCCGATGAAATCTGCATTAATCAGCCCGCTGCTGGCGGGTCTGCTGCTGTTAACCGGCTGTGCACAGCCTGCCGCACAGGCCGGAGGCGGCGGTGGCGGAACAATAAAAGCCATCAACCACACAAAATGGGCGATCAACCACTTCAGTGTCAACGGCCAGTCGGGGATCGACATTATAGGCCCGTTTCAGGGCGGCGGAGGCGGCTGCTGCTTCAGCGTGCCCGCCCGCTGGACGCCGGGTATGACGGTGCGCGTTGACTGGGAAAGTGGTGAGGCATCGACTGAAGGTTTTCCTGGATTTGCTGATTCAAAAAAATACAGAGAGTGGAGAGATAATTTAAAACAAAACAACCGCCAGCACAGCAAAACTGTCCCGCTGCCCGACTATAACGGCCAGGATGTGTGCGGCATTACGGTGCACTTTTTAGCCTGCGATGACGTGAAGGTGACCACCAGCTGCTGGTCACCGAGAAATGCGAACTATCCGATAAAAGAGCCCGTCAGGATGAAGGAGCCCGCCGTATGTCCGAAGTAGCACGCCTTCGTTTCCCCGGGGTGACATCACCATCCCTTCATTACCCTCACCCGACAGGGAGAGTCCGATGAAATCTGCATTAATCAGCCCGCTGCTGGCGGGTCTGCTGCTGTTAACGGGCTGTGCACAGCCAGCCGCACAGGCCGGAGGCGGCGGTGGCGGCACAATAAAAGCCATCAACCACACAAAATGGGCAATTAACCACTTCAGTGTCAATGGCCAGTCGGGGATCGACATTATAGGCCCGTTTCAGGGGGGCGGAGGCGGCTGCTGCTTCAGCGTGCCCGCCCGCTGGACGCCGGGTATGACGGTGCGCGTTGACTGGGAAACCGGGGTGGGGTACTCCATGGACTTTCCGGGGTATCAGGATAGGGAAAAATACCTTGCCTGGAAAAAAGGAATTGATGCCCAAAAGAGGCAGCACAGCAAAACCGTCCCGCTGCCCGACTATAACGGCCAGGATGTGTGCGGCATTACGGTGCACTTTTTACCCTGCGATGACGTGAAGGTGACCACCAGCTGCTGGTCACCGAGAAATGCGAATTATCCGATAAAAGAGCCCGTCAGAATGAAGGAGCCCGCCGTCTGTCCGAAGTAGCCCGCCTTCGTTTATTCAGGATGGCATCACCTTCACTTAATCACCCTCAAACCGACAGGGAGAGTCCGATGAAATCTGCATTAATCAGCCCGCTGCTGGCGGGTCTGCTGCTGTTAACCGGCTGCGCACAGCCAGCCGCACAGGCCGGAGGCGGAGGCGGCGGCACCATTGACGCCATCAACCACACAAAATGGGCGATCAACCACTTCAGTATCAACGGCCAGTCGGGCATCGACATTATAGGTCCGTTCCAGGGTGGCGGTGGCGGCTGCTGCTTCAGCGTGCCCGCCCGCTGGACGCCGGGTATGACGGTGCGCGTTGACTGGGAAAGTGGAGTCGCATTTGCCAGAGACATTCCTGAAATTCCTGAACCTGCTTATCCGAATTATAAAGGGCAGGATAATAAAGTCTGGACCGAAGAAATAGCAGAATATAACCAACAAAAAAGAGTTTGGTATAAAAAAATCAAAGCACTAAAACGTCAGCACAGCAAAACCGTCCCGCTGCCCGACTATAACGGCCAGGATGTGTGCGGCATTACGGTGCACTTTTTACCCTGCGATGACGTGAAGGTGACCACCAGCTGTTACACCTACGGCAGTCCGTCGTACCCGATAAAAGAGCCTGTCAGGATGAAGGAGCTCGCCGTATGTCCGGAGTAGCTCGCCTCCGTTTCCCCGGGATGGCATCACCCTCACTTAATCACCCTCAAACCGACAGGGAGAGTCCGATGAAGTCTGCATTAATCAGCCCGCTGCTGGCGGGTCTGCTGCTGTTAACTGGCTGCGCACAGCCAGCCGCCCGGGCCGGCGGCGGCACCATTGACGCCATCAACCACACAAAATGGGCAATAAACCACTTCAGTGTCAACGGCCAGTCGGGGATCGACATTATAGGCCCGTTTCAGGGTGGCGGTGGCGGCTGCTGCTTCAGCGTGCCCGCCCGCTGGACGCCGGGTATGACGGTACGCATTGACTGGGAAAGTGGGGAAGCTTCAACTGATGATTTCCCGGGATATGAAAACTGGAATAAATATCTTGAATGGGAAAAGAAAATAAAAGCCAGTCATCGGCAGCACAGCAAAACTGTCCCGCTGCCCGACTATAACGGCCAGGATGTGTGCGGCATTACGGTGCACTTTTTACCCTGCGATGACGTGAAGGTGACCACCAGCTGTTACACCTACGGCAGTCTGTCGTACCCGATAAAAGAGCCCGTCAGGATGAAGGAGCCCGCCGTATGTCCGAAATAACCGAAACCCATGCCGCCTGGGTCCCGCCGCCGTTTCCGCCGCAGGGACGTCTGCCGTGCCGGGCGCTGCAGGTTGGGCAGAACTGCCATCAGCAGAACAGCGACGAGCGGCGCTATCACCAGGAACTGTGCCTGGCTGCCGGACGGCGCGTGGAGCCGCCGTGCTGCAAGACACTGCACATCAGCCTGTTTTTCGACGGTACCGGCAATAACTTAAATCATGACTTTTTTATCGCGAACCCGAAGCACCCGACCAATATCGCGCGTTTGTTTCGCGCCACCATTGGCGACGGCACCGCCGGCGGCGTCACTGATACCAAAAAGATGCCGCTGGATGGGGTAAAAGACAGTGGAGGAAAATACTTCAAGTTTTATATTCCCGGCGTGGGCACCCCGTTCCCGGAAGTGAATGACCCGGACTATTCCACCATGGGTCTGGTGGGGGCAGTTAAGGGTGAGGATCGGATTAACTGGGCGCTGCTGCGGATTATTGATGTGCTAATGCGCCTGAGTAAGGACAAGGAAAACAACAGCATAAAGCTGTCCGAAGGAGCCAGCCGTGAATCCCTCAAAAAAATGGGTACCAGCTGGAACCGGCTGTGGTTTGGCGGCAGCCATAACCGCTATGAAGAGTTCACTCGTTTGCTGAATGATTTGGCCTCTGATTTGAAGCCCCTGATTATTCAGCCTGAGCCGGGCAAGCCGAAACTGACAGGCATCAAGCTGTATGTCTATGGTTTTTCCCGCGGCGCGGCAGCGGCGCGCACCTTTGTGCGCTGGCTGAGCGAACTGCTGCCCCCGCCGGCGGCGGAGGGTGAAAAACCGCCGCAGTGCCTGCAGACAGGCGGGATGCAGCTGCCCGTCAGCGTGGAGTTTCTCGGGCTGCTGGATACGGTGGCCTCCGTCGGGGTGGCGCATGTGGTGCCGGTTGCCGACGGGCATATGTCCTGGGCAGACGGCACGATGGAGCTGCCGGATGATGAAACCTATGGCGGGCTGATAAAAAAATGTGTTCACCTGGTTTCCGGGCATGAGCAGCGTCTCTGCTTTCCGCTGGACTCGGTGCGGCGGGCAAACGGCAAATACCCGCCCTGTGCCACTGAGGTGGTTTACCCGGGGATGCACTCGGATATCGGTGGAGGATATCCGCCGGGGGATCAGGGGAAGGCGAATGCTAAACATGATGGCTATCTGTTGTCACAAATAGTGTTGCATGACCTGTATTCAAGCGCTTTTTCTGCTGGCGCGCCACTGAAAGTCAATAAATTTAGTTTACCGGAGAGTTTAAGAAAGGATAGTTGGCGCGCTCTTGATGCTGAGCAAATTAGAGATTTTGTCGCTGCACCGGAATTAATATCACGCTTCAACGCCTGGCGTGAACTCACCCTGGGCCAAACCACGCCGAAAACGTTCGATCCCGAAGCAGCCTCTCACTACGAACCACCTGCCGCCGGCGGCAGTCTGGAAACCGTCATTGCTGAGCAAATGGCCTGGATCACCGCCTGGCGCATCGACCGCTATGCCAGAGGCTCGATGCTGAAAACGCCCTTCTATCAGCGCGCCAAGAATACCGACGCGCTGCCTGCCGCGCGTAAGGCGGCAGAAGAGATTCGTGATAAAGCACAGGAGAAGGTGCTCAGGGCTCGCCAGGACCAGATAGCAAACCAGCCTCCTGACAGGATGGATGAACTGGTTCTGCAGCCGGGCGTGAAGGATTTTGACCCAAAGATGGATCAAACCCAGCTGTTCGACGCGGCGAAGGAGTTCGGAAAGGATTACCACGACGGTTACCGTATTCCGGATAACCTGGCGCAGCTGGTGCTGGATACCGTGCTGCAGCCAGTGATTTTCGTCCTCAATACCGATGATGAAGCGCAGGAATACCGGCGCATGAAGCGTGACGGAGAGGCCCGGGTGGCCGTCCTCTTTCCCGATGCCGGCGAGGCCAGCAACGCGGAGCAGCCTGCCGGGCTGGTGAGGGCGCTGTTTGATGACCAGGTGCATGACTCACGCGCCTGGTTTATGTATGCCGCGCTCGGCACGCGCGAGATGTGGACCGGTTACTTCCGCTACCGGATGATTTACTTCAGCGAGCGCTGCAGTAAACCGCTCTCGCCGCTGGTGCTCGCCGGAGACCTGGTGGGTTTTGCGACCGTGACCGCGGGTGTCGTGCTCAGTTTCCGGCAAAAGCGCCTGACCGGCAAGCTGGCCGGGCTGGCCGCGACAGGCGCCGTGCGCTCGCTGGAGGTGGCGGTGCTGGACAAGATAACCGGGGAAGCGCTGCCGGAGCTGCCCGGAGGGGAGCAGCTGCGGGCATTTACCCACGAGCCGGGAACCGTTGTCGCACAGCAAAAGGCGCGGAAAGCGGAACAGCAGCTGGCGCGGGGGCAAGCCGCGCTGCCGGCCAGCTGGCTGGAGGACGTTCTGACGACAACGGTCTGAACGCGGATAAGGAGGATCCGATGAATAAAGTCATTCGCAAAGGCGATACCCTGCGGGAGTATGGGGGCAGGGTGCTGATGGGGCATTATCAGTGTTTTGGTCTGGGATTCGCCTGCAAGGGCGACCCGGTCAAGTGTAACAAACACGGTATGACGACCATTGCTGAAGGCAGCGCACGAACCACGATTGATGGCCAGCCGGTTGCGCTGCACGGTCATCGCTGCGCCTGCGGCTGCACGCTGGTCAGCTCTAACCCAGACTGCGGGGTTGATCAGTGAGGCCGGTACCGGAGTATCCCCCGTACGGAGACGCGCGACCGCCTGGTACGGCCAGGTGGCTATCGGCTTCGGCCCTGCTGGTCCTGCTTAGCGGCGGGGTCAGCGCTTTACTTCCCTCGGCAGAAGGAAAAAGCGCCCTGGCCGCCACCGGGATCCTGTTGGCTCTGGTGCTGGCGGGTACCGGCTGGTTGATCCGGCTGCTGTACTACCGCATGAGCGTGCATAACGCCAGGTTCTATGACCAACTGGTAGCATACGAACAACAGCAATGGTGGGCGGAGCATCGGCAGCCGATCGGGTTACAGGAAGGTCTGTTGCTGGGGCCCATGGGCAAAACGACCACTGACTGGCTGCGGGTGCTAAGCCGTCACCAGCGTCCGCCAGAGGAAGAGAACGAGGGCGGCGGCAGGGCGCTGCGAGCGCCATACCTTTCAGTTTCTGAGGCTATCGCCCGCGAAAAACGGCTGGCGGAACTACTGGTGATGGAATGGCAACGACAGCGCAGTGAAAGAACGCTTACGCCGCCGCTGCGTTGCTACTGGCAGGGAACGGAGCTCGCCTGGCAGGCGTTTCGTGCACAGATGACCCTCACTGTTGCGCAGATGACACTACCCTCACGCCCGTATGCCTGGCGTGGGGAGGCCAGCCTCGCGGAGATAGCACACACTCTGGCGGAAGCTGACCCCGATGACACTGTGCTTATCGCCGGATGTCAGGTGGTTGTCGCCCGGACGGGGGCGGTGCAACCCGCCGGAGAGTCTGCGGTACTGTGGCTCGCCGGACGGGACGGTCCGGTGCACCTGACCAGGGGGGAAACCTATTGCGCAGAAAAAGGGGAGGCCCTGACTGCTGTAGCCGCTCGTGTGCTGGAGCAGAACGAACTGAGCGGCCCCCCGGAAGCCTGTGCGCTGTTTTTTCAGCCGGGACTGGAAGCGCTGGCGCACAGCGGTTGGGATATTAACCTGTATCGCCAGGATGCCTGTTGGGGAGACATCGGCGAGATGGAAGGCTTGACCGTTCTGTCGCTGGCGGCGATCTACGCCGCACACTACCAACAACCGTGTGGCTGGCTAGCCCGCGATCCCTTGAATACCCTCGCAATTGGAATTGTAAAACCTGATGGACAACGTCAATAAACCTGCCGCTATCTCTGTGGCGGCTACGGTTATCGTCTGTATTGCTGCGGTCACGCTTCTGGTGCTCCTGGGCGGGCTGGCATGGTGGCTGTGGGCGGCTGACCGTGCCACGCAGTGGGAAACGCTGCGCCCGCTTATCGCCACGGGCTTTATTATCTGGGGTATGGCGCTCAGCCTGCTGGTACTGGGGTTTATGGCCTTTCGACTGCTGATAAAAGATAAGATTAAGCCTTCAGCCGCGCCTGTGCGGCAACCCGCCAGGCCTCCAGGGCGCGAAGCCTTTTATGCCCCGCTGAAAAAGCACCTTCACGCACGTTATCGCCTGCACTGGCGGCGCAAAGTCCGCCTGCTGCTGGTCACCGGCGACGAGGCGGCAATCGAACAACTGGTGCCTGGTCTGCGTCAGCAGCGCTGGCTTGAGGGCCAGCGTACCGTTCTGATTTACGGCGGCAGTCTGCTCTCCGAACCCGATCGCCAGCAATACGCCGCGCTGCGCAAGCTGCGTCGTGGTCGTCCTCTGGACGGAATTGTGCGGGTGATGCCGTCGTCTCTCACCCTGACGCCGCAGATAAGTGAGAGCGACCTGCGTGGGCTGGAAAAAATCAGCGAACTGCTGGGCTATGCCGCCCCGGTCTGGCTGTGGAAACTGTGCGACAGTGAGTGGCCGCAGGCTGACCGCGCGGTGCAGGCGGTAGGGGTTAGCTTCCCGTTACGCGCCGCCGAGGACGATGTCGCCCGTCAGCTTGTGCAGATGCTGCCCACGCTGCGTGAGCAGGGGATGCACCAGATCGCAGCAGATACCCGCCACGACTTCCTGCTGCGTCTGGGGCAGCGGCTTATCGACGGGGGGATCGCGCAATGGCGCCGGCAGCTGGCGCCGTGGCTGACCGCCTCGCGGCAGCGGTTTGCGCTGCGAGGCCTGATGTTTAGCCTGCCAGAACCTCGCGCCGTGGATCCGTATCAGGAAGCTGATGCCCTGCCTGCGGGCCAGCCTCATCTCCTGACGCTGCCCGCCACCTGGCAGGGGATCGTTGATGACTGCCGCCGTTTACGCGGGCATCACGTGGGAATGGCGTGGGAACGGGGACTGGCGTGTGGTCTGATGGCCATCCTCGGCCTGTGGGCGGCGGGACTGCTGCTCTCCTTCGCTCTCAATTACAACCAGATTGCTTCGGTAGCGGGAAAAGCCCGCGACCTGGTAGCGCACCCCTCTGTTTCTGACTATCAACTGACGGCTCTGCATGCCCTGCGCAACGAAGCCGGCCGTCTCGTGCACGATGGGCAGAAGGGCGCTCCCTGGTACCGGCGCTTTGGTCTGGACCATCATCAGCAGCTATTGGACGCCGTCCTGCCCTGGTACGGCGTGGCAAATCATCGCCTGATACGTGACCCGGCCAATGCCGCGTTGCAGCAGGCGCTCAGCGTGCTGGTGAACTCCGCCCCCAACAGCGACCAGCGAGCCCAGCTGGCGAAACCGGGCTATGACCAGTTGAAAGCCTGGCTGATGATGGCTCGTCCGGATAAAGCCGATGGCGCATTTTTCGCGCAGACCATGAAAACGGTCCAGCCGACGCGAATGGGGATCTCGACCGGTCTGTGGCAAAGTCTGGCGCCGGATTTGTGGGCCTTTTACCTCTCCCTGCTGCCCGAGCGGCCAGAGTGGAAGATAACTCCGGATGCGCAACTGGTCAGTCAGAGCCGTCAGGTTCTGTTGCAGCAGCTAGGTCGCCGCAATGCCGAAAGCACCTTATATGAGAACATGCTTAAATCCGTGCGTCGTAATTTTGCCGATGTGTCGCTGGAAGACATGACCAGTGGCACCGATGCGCGCCGGCTGTTTACCTCCGATGAAGTGGTCCAGGGGATGTTTACCCGCCAGGCATGGGAAGGCGGCATTCAGCAAGCCATTGATAAGGCAGCCAGCTCGCGCCGGGAGGAAATCGACTGGGTGCTGAGCGATTCGCGCAAAACGGTGTCGACAGACCTGTCGCCGCAGGCGCTGAAAGCGCGTCTGACCCGACGCTACTTCACCGATTTCGCCGGCAGCTGGCTGAATTTTCTCAACAGTCTGCGACTCAACCCGGCGACCAATATCGCCGATGTTACCGACCAGCTCACGTTGATAAGCGATGTCCGCCAGTCGCCGCTGATTGCCCTGATGAATACCCTTGCCTGGCAGGGGCAGGCGGGGCAACAAAGGGAGGGGCTGTCGGACAGCCTTATTAAATCGGCCAAAGATCTGGTGGGCGGGAAAGACAAGTCGGTCATCGACCAGTCGGCCGCCGGCCCGCAGGGGCCTCTGGATGACACCTTCGGCCCACTGCTCCAGTTGATGGGGAAAAACACCGGCAGCAACGTCATGTCGGCCGATAGCACCCTGAGCCTGCAAACCTATCTAACCCGTATCACCCGCGTGCGCCTGCGCCTGCAGCAGGTTGCGAATGCCTCCGATCCGCAAGAGATGATGCAGATTCTGGCGCAGACCGTCTTCCAGGGGAAAAGCGTCGACCTGACCGACACGCAACAGTACGGTAGCCTGATTTCGGCAAGCCTTGGCGAAGAGTGGAGTGGCTTCGGCAACACTCTGTTTGTGCAACCGCTGACCCAGGCATGGGAAACCGTGCTTCTGCCGTCGGCGGTCAGTCTGAATGATAAATGGCGCCGCTCGGTGGTGGCCAACTGGCACACCGCCTTTGACGGACGCTTTCCGTTTGCCGCCAGCAAAAGCGACGCCTCGCTGCCGATGCTGGCTGAGTTTGTGCGCAAGGACAGCGGGCGAATCGAACGTTTTCTCACGACGGAGCTGAACGGTGTCCTGCATAAAGAAGGCAGTCAGTGGGTGCCGGATAAGGTCAACAGTCACGGCCTGGTCTTTAATCCGGCCTTCCTGCGCGCCATCAACCAGCTAAGCCAGCTGTCCGACATTCTTTTTACCGACGGCAGCCAGGGGATCAGCTTTGAGTTACAGGCCAGGCCTGCCCCGGAGGTTGTGGAGACACAGCTGACGATAGACGGCCAAAAATTGCGCTATTTCAACCAGATGGCCGACTGGCAGACTTTTCGCTGGCCGGGAGAGACGTATAAACCCGGCACTCTGCTGACCTGGACCACCGTCAATGCGGGCACGCGCCTGTTTGGTGACTACAGCGGTACCTGGGGTTTTATTCGCTGGCTGGAGCAGGGTAAGCGCCAGCAGCTCGAACGCAGCCAGTGGATGATGAGCTTCACTGCCCCGGATGGTCGTACCCTGCAGTGGGTATTGCGCTCTCAGCTTGGGAGCGGCCCACTGGTGCTTCTGGCGCTGCGCGGATTGACCCTGCCGGATCAGATTTTTAGTGTCGATGCGGCTGAGAGCGCACAGGCTCTGACGACAGCTTCAGGAGATAATGACATGGATGGGATAGAATAATGAGCATTTTACAAAATTTGGTTGCCGCCAGTCAGTTGGATGAAAGCGTACTGCGCCAGCAGGCCCGGTCACGCCAGGAGAACTGGCAGTCATGGCTTGCGCCAATCAGTGATAGCCAGCCCACCGGGAGCGATCCGGGCTATGACGATGATTTTCAGCGTATCCGCGAGGAGGTCAATAAGATCTCCGGTGTCGATACCGAACTCATTTGCCAGCTGGCAGAAAAACTGCTGACTCAGACCTGCAAGGATCTGCGCGTCATCACCTTTTACGTGTGGGCGCGTCTGCAGCGCGATGGCGAAACCGGTCTGGCGGAGGGCGTTACGCTGCTGGCGGCAATGCTTGAGCGGTTTGGGGCTATGCTCCATCCCCAGCGTGAACGTAGCTGCAAATCGGCGCTGGAATGGCTAGGCAGTCGCCGGATGTTGGACAGTCTGTCTCTTTATCCGGAAGTCGACATGACCACTATGCAGGTCATTATCGGGGCGTTATTGCTGACGGAAGCCTCTTTTGCCGGATTGGCTGAAGCATCTCGCCCCGATCTTTCCGGGCTATATCAGATACTGGAGAACCGCCTGGTGCAAAGCGGCGGAGCCCACAGTCTGGTGCCGCAGACCAGCCGCGAAGAACACGATCTGCTGCCCCAACATACGGACGCCGCACCGGTAATGCATACCGTCACGTCAGGTCGTGATTTGCTCGATCAGGCTAAGGTGCTGGCGAAATACCTGCGTGAGTGTCCCGGCGGATGGCTGGCAGGTCATCATCTGATGAAGAGTGTGCGTTGGGATACGTTAACGGAGTTACCGCCGCTGGATGCCTCGGGTCGGACCCGGCTATTGCCTCCAAAGCCTGAGAGTAAAGCCCATCTTAAGCGGTTGTATTTACAGAAAAGCTGGTCAGAACTGCTGGAGCATACGGACACGCTGTTGGCGCAAGGCGTCAACCATCTGTGGCTGGATGTGCAGTGGTATGCCTGGCAGGCGCTGCTGAAACTGGATGCTGACAGTGTACGTGCCGATATCCTGTGCCGGGATATGAAAGGGCTACTGGCTCGTCTGCCGGGGCTGGAAACCCTGGCATTTAACGATGGTACGCCATTCGCCGATGAAGTAACGCTCAACTGGCTTAACGAGCGTGTTCTGGATGAGATGGCCGGATGGCAAGATGAGCCGGTAATGGCGGCGACCAGCGCTGATGAGGTGCTGTCGCTGGAGCCAGAAGTGCTCACCCGCGCGGACGATGAAGGTATTGAGTCGGCGCTGAACTGGTTACAGGCGCAGCCGGGCTATACCACCAGCCGCAATCGGTGGCTGATGCGCTTATTGATGGCGCGGGTCAGCGAGCAGTACGGAAAAAATGAAATGGCGCTGCATCTGCTGGCGGAACTCGACAGCCGCGCCCGGGAAATGACGCTCGAACAATGGAAGCCGGAGCTTATCTTTGAGGTCAAAGCCCGCCGACTCCGGCTGCTCAGAGGCAAGGCCGGGCGCAGTGAGGCAGAAAAAAATCGCTTGCTGCCAGAATTGGAGTCATTGCTTGCCGGGCTCATCGCTCTGGATCCCGCTCGCGCCGCGGTGCTGTGCGCATAATTCACACTTCATTCACATTGCACTCCCTGCACCTGCGGTTCTCTGCATATCTGAAAGCTATTACTCATTCTGGTGATTTATGGACGATTTAACCCTGCGTTATTACGACGCTGAAATGCGCTACCTGCTGGAAGCGGGTGAAGAGTTTGCCCGCGCGCATCCCGAGCAGGCGGCAATGCTCAATCTCGACAAAGCGGGCGCCCGCGACCCTTTTGTCGAGCGCCTGTTTGAAGGTTTTGCCTTCCTGATGGGCCGCATGCGCGAGAAGCTCGATGACGATCTGCCTGAGCTGACCGAAGGCGTGGTCAGTCTGCTGTGGCCACATTATTTACGTACCATTCCCTCGATGTCGGTCGTGGAGTTCACCCCCGACTGGCCGGAAATGAAAGAGCCGATGACGATGGCCAAAGGCTTTGAAGTGCTTTCCCGGCCGATCGGTGAAAAGGGCACGCGCTGCCGGTACACCACCACCAAAGCGATCGCTCTGCAGCCGTTATCTCTTGAGCACGCCCGGCTGGCCACCGATACGGATGGCCGGTCGGTGATCACGCTGCGCTTTAACTGCAGCCAGCTGACGGACTGGCGCCGGGTCGATCTCAGTCATATCCCGCTCTACTGCAACGCCGATGCGCCGCTGGCCTGCGCCATGCACGAGGCCTTTACCCTCAATGTGGCCCGGATGTGGCTGCGCATGTCCGATGAGGTGGACAGAAGGCCGCTGGACGGGTATTTCAGCGCGCTGGGATTTGGCGAGGAGGACAGCCTCTGGCCTGAAGATGGCCGCAGTTTTCGCGGTTACCAGCTGCTGCTGGAGTATTTTACCTTCCGCGAAAAGTTCATGTTCATCGATCTGCGCGGGCTGGAGACGGTGGCTTTTCCGGCCGGACTGGCGTGGTTTGAAATCGACGTCGTGCTGGCGGAACGCTGGGAACATGACTTCCGCTTCAGCGAAAAGCAGCTGCGCCTGCACTGCGTGCCAGTGATCAACCTGTTTCCGCTGGAGTCCGATCCGCTGACCATCAATTCCCTGCAGACCGAATACCCGCTGCGCCCGATGCGCGTGCAGGACGGCCACACCGAAATTTACACCGTCGATTCCGTGATCTCCTCGCACCAGCAGGTTTACGCGCCGTTCTCAAGTTTTCGCCACAAAGGCGGCATGATGCGTCATGACGCGGCGGACTATTACTATCATACCCGGGTGCGCCGTGGCCCCTCCGGGCTGTACAACACCTGGCTTATCGTCGGCGGGGAAGCCTTTGACAATCATACCGTACCGGAAGATGAAAGCCTGTCGCTGACCCTCACCGGAACTAACGGCCAGCTGCCGCGGCGCGCGCTGCAGAGCACCGTGCTTGATACAGTGATGAAAACCACCTCGGCCAGCGTCGCGGTTCGCAACCTCTGCGCACCAACGCTGCCGTGCTATCCCCCTGCTCAGGACCGCTTTCACTGGCGCGTGCTGAGCCATCTGGGCAGCAGCTTTCTTTCCCTGATGGATAACGCGGAGGTCCTGCGCGGTACCCTGGCGCTGTATGAATGGACCGACAGCGAGATGAATCGTCGACGCCTGGAGGCCATCCTTGACGTGAAGCACAGCGCAATAGAACGCTTCGCACAGGGCCATCTGGTACGCGGCGTGGAGATTGAAGTCACCCTTGACAGTCACGGCTTTGCCGGACGAGGCGACATATGCCTGTTTGGCGAGATGCTCAGCCGCTTCTTTGCGCTCTACACCGATATCTACTTGTTTAACCGCCTGATTATCATTCTGCAACCTACCGGAGAACGACTGGAATGGGAAGAGAAGCACAGCCGCCGCATTCCCGGCTGACCCCACGGCTGGAGGCCGACCTGCCGCGGATCAATTTTTACCGCTTCTGCCAGCTTCTGGAAAAGCGGCGTCCCGGCCAACCGCTGATGGGGGCGACCAGCCATCCGGCAGACGATCCGGTACGGTTTTACCCGCATCCGGGGATGGGGTTTCCGGCCAGCGAACTGAAAGCCGTGGAATACGATGAGGCTGATGAAAGCAGGCCGCCGGTCATTCGCACCACCTTTATGGGGTTGTACGGTGTCGATTCGCCGCTCCCGACGGCATATCTCGATGATATTGCCCAGCGCAGGGAAGGGCATGAAGCGCTGCAGGGCTTACTGGACATCTTCAGCCACCGGATCATGACGCAGTTTTACCGCATCTGGCGGAAATACTCCTGGCCGGCCACCTTTGAGCCCGGCGGTAGCGATCAGCTTTCACAGTCGCTGCTGAGCCTGGCGGGGCTGGGTATTCCTGGAACAGCAGATCATATTGCCTCGCCGGCATCGCGTTTTCTGGCGCTGACCAGCGTGCTGCGCCAGCCTGGCAAAACCGAGCAGGGGATCCAGGCGCTGGTCACCCTGCTGGCCCCGGCGACTACCGTCAGGGTGAGCCCGTACAGCCTGCGTCCGGTGGCGATCAGCCAGCCGCTGGGCTTTTACGGCGATGACGACTTCCTGCTGGATGGTAATACCCCTCTGGGGGATGAAGTGATGGACGCCAGCAGCCAGCTACGGATAACCCTCACGACGGATAATCCCGAGGAGGCACAAGGCTGGAAGCCTGACGGACAGCTATTTCAGGACTTCCTTATTATGCTACGGGTTTATCTGGGCTGGCGATTCCGGGCCAATATCACCCTGACCGTGCCGACCCGACTGCTGGCCGTCCCGCCGCTGGGGGAAGGGCCGTTCTGGCTCGGCATGAATGGCGTACTGGGCGTGGGGGAGGATGAGCGTCAGGACGATATTCCTCAGACCTTTACCACTGAGCTGGGCACCTATTCGGGCCTGCAGTCTGCTACCTCATCACAAGGAAACCGACGTGTTACGTACAAGTTTGACTAAAACGGCCTGCCTGCTGCCCTTGTTGGCGTTTTGCCTGAGCGGATGCGGACTTACCCAACGTGTCACCGACGGGACAAAATCCGCTTTCAACGCCGTTTTTTATAAGAAAATTACTACGTTGCATCTGGATTTCACGGCCCGCGAAGCGCTCAATACCGACACCAGAGAGAATCACACGCTTTCCGAGCCGGTGGTGGTGCGCATCTATCAGCTTAAAGATCGCCAGACCTTTGACCGGCTGGTTTACCAGCAACTGCTCGAGGAGGGGGATATCCTGCTTGCCGCCGATCTTCTCGCCAGTCGCGATGTGGTGATCAGCCCCGGAGGTGACGCCAGTCTGAATATGCCGCTGGAGGCGGAGGCGACGTTCGTGGCGCTTGTTGGCCTGTTCCGCCATCCGGACCTGGAGAGAAATACCTGGAAGCAGGTACTGGCGCGTGAGGAGTTGGACCCGGACAAGCCGCGTATTTTTACCGCCGAAAACAATCAGCTACGGCTTAAGCCTGAACCGGCGAAGTAACGTCGAAAACAAACAGTTGTGGCGGGGCTATCGCCACAGTTCGCCCTCCACCTTCATTAACCAGCGAACGGGCGATAACCATCTTCACCACAGCACAGGGAGATAACGTGACAGCGAGGGAACGATTTTTTAAGAAACTGCAGCAACAGCAAAATCCGCAGCGGACACTGCCCCTCGACGGGTCGGCCGCTGCGGACATCAACGCCTTTCGCCAGCAGATGGCGGCGCTGGCGCAGCAGATCAGCCAGTGGTTTGACGGCTCAGGTATCGATGTGGAGGTTTCGACCCGATACCTCCACGATCTGAGCACCCTCGGCTATAGCCTCAACAGCGGCATCTGCCGGTACGATATCCCGGCTATCCGCCTGCAAAACGGCGAGCGCAGCGTCAATATTGTGCCGCAGCAGCTGTGGAACGGCGTTGAAAAAGGGGTCGTGAGCCTTAGTCTTGATACTCACGGCGGTACGGCGACCCGCCAGGTTTATTATCTGAGCCTGGCGCCGGACGATGGCTGGATGATCCGCAAAGCGCACCAGCCACCGGAGGCGCGTCTTAATCTCACCGAGGATCGCTTTTTTATGGCGGTCGACAGCCTGGCCTGATGATACCCTGCGGGCCAGTACGCCCATGCGGCGGTGCAAAGCGCGCGCCGCCGCCCTGGGCCATCAGGCGCCAAACGCCCCGTCGATGGTATGCATGGCTCCCGTCACAAACGATGCTTCCGGACCCGCGAGCCACGCCACCATTCCCGCCACTTCTTCCGGGCGGCCATGACGCTTAATCGCCATAAAGCTGTGCATCAGCTCCTTCATCGGGCCGTTCTCCGGGTTGGCATCGGTATCAACAGGACCGGGCTGGACGACGTTGACCGTGATGCCGCGCGGGCCAAAATCCCGTGCCAGTCCGCGCGCCAGTCCCTGCAGAGCCGATTTACTGACCGCATAGGCCGCCATCCCCGGCACCGGCATACGATCGCCATTGACTGAACCGATGACAATAATGCGCCCGCCCTCCGGCATACGGCGCGCGGCTTCCACGGAGGCATGGTAGGGGGCATGAATGTTGATGCGGAACAGGCGATCGATGGCATCGCTGTCCTGCTCCAGGGCATCGCCGAAAATCGCGATCCCGGCATTGACCACTAACACATCCAGCGGACCGCTGTCGCGAACCAGACTTATGACCGCGTCGCGATCGGCGCTGTCTGCCTGTACCGCTGTGCTGCCCGTCTCTGCTGCCAGCCGCTCGGCAGCCTCTGGCGATCCGGAATAGCTAAACATCACCGATGCGCCATCGGCGGCAAAACGCCTGACGATCGCCGCGCCAATTCCCCGACTCCCACCCAAAACCAGCACTGATTTGTTGTTAAACGCTGTCATGTTCCGCACCTCGTGATATTGTAGTGATGATTACAATATGCTGCAGCAAAACAGGCTGTCAAGGATTAGTATAGTGACCACTACAAAATCGAGGCGTACTCCGGGACGCCCCCGTCAGTTTGATGCAGAACAGGCTATTGAAACGGCGCAACGTCTCTTTCATTCGCGAGGCTATGACGCGGTGAGCGTGGCCGATCTGACCCAGGCTTTCGGCATTAACCCCCCGAGCTTTTATGCCGCTTTCGGCAGCAAACTTGGGCTGTATACCCGCGTCCTGCAACGTTATAGTCAGCATGGAGCTATACCCATCGCGGAACTGTTGCAAGACAACCAGCCGGTGGCGGCGTCGCTGAGTGCGGTATTGCAGGAGGCCGCCCGTCGTTACGTGGCCGATCCGGCTGCCGCCGGCTGCCTGGTGCTGGAGGGAGAGCATTGTCAGGATCCCGACGCTCGCGTGGCAGCGGGCGAATGGCATGCTGCTGCCAGGGCCAAAATCCACGAGTATATTGCCCGCCATTACCCGCAGGAGGCTTTGCGGGTGACCGACTACATGGACACGCTGATGCTCGGCCTGTCGGCGAAAGCGCGGGAGGGCGATAGCCTCCCGCGTCTTCTGCAGACCGCGCGGCTGGCTGGCCTGGCGCTGGAGCGCCTCCTGCCAGCCTGAGTTGTCAGATGGTTTGTCCGCCCGACACCTCGATTCGCTGGGCCGTCACCCAGCGGTTATCGTCGCGCAGCAGGCTAGCGACCATCGGCCCAATATCCTCGGGAACGCCGACCCGTCCGAGGGCCGTCATGGCGGCAAACTGCGCGTTAACCCCTGCGTCGTCACGTACCAGCCCGCCGCCAAAATCGGTAGCGATAGCGCCAGGGGCGACAGTATTGACGGTGATGCCGCGCCCGCCCAGCTCCCGGGCCATGTACACGCTCAGCATCTCCACGGCTGCCTTGGCGGCGGCGTAGGCGGAGAAGCCTGGGTATGAGACGCGGGTCAGCCCGGAGGAGAAGTTTACGATCCGTCCGCCGTCTGCCAGCAGCGGCAGCAGGGTCTGGACGAGGAAAAACACCCCCTTAACGTGGACGTTAAACAGCCCGTCAAACTGCGCCTCGCGCGTTTCGGCCAGCGGGGCGAATTCGCCGTGCCCTGCGTTATTGATCAGATGGTCGAAAGTGGCCCGCCCCCAGACGCTGGCCAGCGCGCTGCCGAGGCTGTCGGCGAAGGCCGGGAAGCTGGCAGTCTGCGCCATATCCAGCTGCAGAGCGATGACTTTACGACCGAGCGCGCGAATGTCGGCGACCACCGCTTCCGCCTGTTCGAGACTGCCGCGGCAGGTGACAATAACATCGCCGCCCTGGTGGGCGATAGCAAGTGCGGTCTGACGGCCAAGGCCGCGGTTGGCGCCGGTGATAAGTGCAATCTTAGTCATGGTCTGTCCTCTCTGGTATGTTGAGGCTCTACAATAGGGGCCGCGCGTCAGGTCGGGTTGCCCAATCCTTGTTATTTTTTGCCCATTTCTCTCCGTTCACTCCCTTTTGCCGGGAAATAGCGCATACTCAGGCTTTAAAACTTGCCTGAAAGGAACGTATGCGCGACGCCCTGTTCGATCACTGCCGCCGGTTTGCCGATGCTCATGTCGATAGCAGCGGGGTGGCGGTTACCCCGGTTCCCGGTATCACCCTGGTGCGGGCTCTGCACCCCGGCGATCTGCAGGCGGCCATCGCCAGGCCGCTGGTGGCCATGCTGCTGCAGGGGCGAAAGCAGGTGACTACCGGCCTGACAAGCTTTGACTATGGTCCGGGCGAGGCAATGGTGATTGCCGCGGATGTCCCCACCACCAGCCAGATCACCGAGGCCAGTCAGCGTTTTCCCTATTACGCGCTGGTGCTGGAGCTGGACCTGGCTATCCTGCGCGAGCTGACGGAGGCCGGGCCGTCAGGACCGGATGAAGTACCCCGCGTCGGTATCGAGCCGATGAACGCCGATGTGACGGACGCTGCTTACCGGCTGGCAAGGCTGTTTGATCAGCCGGGGGCGCAGGCGGTGCTGGGAGAAGGTCTGCGGCGGGAGCTGCATTACTGGCTGTTGCAGAGTGTCCATGGGCCGGCCATTCGGACGCTGGGCGCCGTAGACAGCCATTCAGCGCGGATCCGCCGGGCGGTGGCGATGCTGCGCCGGGATTTTATGCAGCCCGTCAGCATCGACGCGCTGGCCGATGCCGCCGGGATGAGCGTCTCGGTCTTTCATCGTCATTTCCGCGCCATGACCACGCTGTCGCCGCTGCAGTTTCAGAAGCAGTTGCGCCTGATCCACGCCCGTCGCCTGATGCTGGCGGAAGGCATGAGCATTGCGCAGGCTGCCGGGGAGGTGGGCTATATCAGCGTGTCGCAGTTCACCCGGGAGTATGCTCGCCTGTACGGCGCGCCGCCGGGCCGCGATCGTCGACGGGAAAAAATGAGCGCCTGACCTGGCGCGCGGGCTGGCGGCGGCTCCTCCCTGAGCCTGATGCCGGGGAATTAGTCCGCGATTTTCGCCGTGATATGTACGTTGTTGCCCATTCGCGCCTCAATGATGCGATAGGCGGTCGTGCCCTCGCGGGCGGCCTGCTGGCGGATTTTGCTCTCCGCATGGTCCAGGGTATCGCCGGTGGCGGTGATGGTTCTGGCATTTGCCGCCAGCGGCAGCAGACAACTCACTACGATCAGTGGAATTAACTTTTTCATCGTTATTCTGTCCTGTGAGAGAAAATCAGCGCGCGGCCTGCAGCCAGCCGGCAACGTTCTGGGTCGGCAGATGATGCCGGGCATTCCAGGTATCCTCCATCGGCCACCACATGCCGTCGCCCCGGGCGAAGGCGGCGCGATAGCGCAGCATGGTGTTCTCCGGGTCCGCCCGCAGCTGGTCCAGCAGGGCGGGCAGGGTATGAACAGCTTTGCTGAACGTTTGCTGCGTTACGCGCTCTACGGTGTCTGCCAGCTGCCGGTAAGAAGTTGTTTCGCCGGCAACAAACACCACCTCGTTGACGATCCGCGGCTGATGCAGATAAATCGCCGTGGTCAGGCGGCCAATATCCGCCGGTGAGGTGACGGTCACCTGGGTATCCCAGCTGCCAAGGGCGTGAAGGGTTCGGTTGGATAAATTCACTACATCGAAGTCTGGTTCGAAGAGAAAGCTGGTAAACATCCCGGTGGAGACAATGACCCACTCCGTGGCCTGCTGCGCGCGCAGCAGGGTCCGGACATCGTACTGCTCGTCCCAGACCGGCTGACCGCTGCCTTTGCCAACCACATCGTAATTGACGCCAAACTGCCAGGGAAAATAGCGGGGTACCCCGGCCGCCAGCACCGCGCGGGTAATTTTCAGCTGTGTCCCCGGACCGGCGACAAACCCCATGCAGTTAATCACGGTGGTGAATCCGCGAAACTGATCGGCCAGCGTCTCCATGGCGCTACCGGCGATGTCGACGGCGAGGAGGGTGGCTCCGGCGTCGGCCAGCGCCTGATGGTTTGCCGACCGCAGCTGGCCGGCTTCATCCCTGGCCGCCGGCGAGACGATAACCGAGACCGCGCCCTGGCGCTGGATCACCGCAGGCACCAGCGCATCGAGAACGGCGGCGCCCAGTTGTCCCGCTCCCAGCACCAATACCTTTTCCTCATGATTAAGATTATCAGTTTTCATTTTAACTCCTTGCTCAGTTAAGCCTTGTATTGACGGGCTACAGGCTCAGTGTAGGGGGGCGGGCATCATTCGATAAGAACAGGATTTCGGGTTAGACTGTTCGTGATAATGGGATAATAATTGCCGGGGGAGTACGAAATGGACAGACTGGATGCCATGCAGTTGTATGTTACGGTTGTGGATGCCCACAGCTTCGCCCGTGCGGCGGAGGTGCTCGGGCAGCCGCGCTCCACGGTGTCGCGGGTAGTGAAGGAGCTGGAAGCCTGGCTTGGGGCACAGCTTCTTCAGCGCACCACCCGCAAGCTCAGCGTGACGGCGGAAGGTCGCCGGTATTATGAGGAGTGTAAAAGGCTGCTGGCCGAGATGGCGGCGATGGAAGCCTCTTTTCCCGGGCGCTCGGCTCAGCCCGCCGGGCGATTCAAAGTGGGGATGCCGCAATCCCTTGCCCGCCACTGCATTCTGCCGAGGATCGGCGAGTTTCTGCAGCAGTATCCCGATCTGGAGCTGATCCTCTGCTCAAGCGACAACGTGGAAGATATTATTCAGGAGGGATTCGACTGCGTGATCCGTACCGGACGGATCGAAGATTCCACCACCCTGGTGGCGCGTCCTCTGGCCCGCTACCGCTGGATGGTCCTCGCCTCGCCGGCCTGGCTCGCGGCCCACGGCCGGCCGCAGAGCATCGACGAACTGCACCAGCATCGGGCGGTGGGCTACCTGAATCACCGTACCGGGCGGACCATCGACTGGCTTTTCTCCCTCGATGAAGGCGACTGCGCGATCCGCATGCGGGAGACGCTGGTGGTCGACGATACCGATGCCTACATTCAGGCCGGCATTCAGGGGCTGGGCCTGATCCGCGTCGCCAGCTATCTGGCGCAACCTTATCTGCAGAGCGGGGCGCTGGTCGCCTGTCTGGAGCAGGCCGCTTCTGATCTTCCCTTGTCGCTGGTCTATCCGCAAAACCGCTATCTGCCGCCAGCGGTGCGCGCGTTTTATGACTGGAGCAGGCGCGTTCTGGAGCCTCCGCTCATCGAACGCTGACCCCGTTACTCGCCGCGCATGGCCTGTTTCAGTCTCGCCACCAGCCAGTTCAGCGCCGGATCCTGCGCCCGCCGTTTGTGACGCAGAATACACAAGGTAAATTGCGGATATGCCACTGGCGGAGCCTCCGCGCGCAGCGCATACTGCGCCTGCCAGCGCTGCGCCAGCCCCTGCGGGACGGTGGCGAACAGCGGCAGGGTGGTCAGCAGCAGGGGAAAGGTGGAGAAATTCTGCGTGGCAAAGCGCACGCGCCGCGCCAGCCCCTGGCTGGCGAGCTGGCGGTCAATTTCACCGTGGCCGGTTTCGCGATAGGCCACCATTACGTGTTCCCAGGCGACAAAGTCGCCCACCGACAGCGGGCCGCGACAGAGGATCTGCTGCGGCGACCACAGGGTGGTGACCCCCATGGTCATCACCGGCTCGCTGACGATCTCCCCGCGGCTCTGTTTGTTGAGAGACACTGCGACATCAATGCGATCCTCCTCCAGCAGCTGGCGTACCTGGAAGGGGTCGGCGGCTATCGTCTGCAACGAAACCCCGGGCGCCTCCTGCATCAGCCCGGGTAACAGCGGGGGCATCAGCCAGTGTTCGCTCCAGTCGCTGAGGCCGATACGAAAAAGCTGCTGCGCGCGCGCCGGGACGAACTCTCCGGCGCCAAACATCGCCGAATGCAGCTCTTCCATCAGCGGCTGCAGGTCGGTCATCAGCGCTTGCGCCCGCGGCGTCGGCAGCATGCCCCTGGCGCTGCGCACGAACAACGGGTCGTCAAACATCTCGCGCAGCCGTTTCAGCGCCCCGCTGATGGCCGGCTGGCCAAGATGCAGTGCCTCTGCGCAGCGAGTGACGCTCCCTTCGCGGTACAGCACCATCAAGACCGTCAACAGATTCAGATCGATACGACTAAAATCATTTTCAATGATTTTCTTCATTATGATAATCAATTTGAATGTGGGTTATCCTGGCAGCATAGTGAATATCACCCCGATAAATCAACCAGCGCAATGCGCGCGGAGGGAGTGATGCAAACGTACCAGACAGGCGATAGCCTGATTTTCAAAGTGCCGGAGCGCGAGATTACCCTGCAGCCGGCGGCGCTCTATCCAGAGGCGTTCCCGGTAGCGGAGGCGGACGCCGTCATTCAGCCGATTGCGCTGTCGATCCACAGCTGGGTGGTGCAGACCCCCCACGATCTGATTGTTATTGATACGGCCACCGGCAACGGTCGGGAGCGCGGCGGTAATCCGCTCTATCATCAACTTAACACGCCGTATCTGGAGAATCTTCGCGCCGCGGGAGTGAACCCGGAGGACGTGACCCTGGTGCTACTGACCCACCTGCATACCGACCATGTTGGATGGAATACCGTGTGGCAGGACGATCGCTGGGTGCCGCTGTTCCCGAATGCGCGCTATCTGTGCTCGGCAAAAGAGCTGACGCGGGTGAAAAACAGCGAACGCTACCGGGCGCTGTGGCTCGACAGCCTGCTGCCGGTGATCGAGGCCGGCCAGCTGGAAACCGTCGATGTGGCGACCCGACCGCGGGTCGGCGGGCGGATCGACTTTATCCCCACGCCCGGCCACAGTCCCGACCACGCCGCGCTGATCCTCGCCTCCGGGGATGACTACGCCTGTTTCTCCGGCGATCTTCTGCATTCCCCGCTCCAGTTTGCCCACCCGCAGTGGAATTCGGCGTTCTGCGGCGATCCCCGGCTGGCGGAAGCCTCGCGACGGGAGATGATGGCGTGGGGGACAAGCCATCATGCTCAATGGTTCACCGGGCATTTTGCCGGGCCTTCCTGCGGCTGGCTGGAGGAGGATAAGCAAGGTGAATATCGCTGGCGAGAGGCCGGGCAACAGGCTGCAGATAAAGGGGAAGAGTGATGAATAATGCGCAAAGCGTGTTGGTTTTTGGCGCCACCGGTCAGCAGGGCGGCTCGGTGGCGCGGGCGCTGCTGCACCGCGGCTGGCAGGTGCGGGCGCTGGTCAGGGATCCTTTCTCCGTCGGGGCGGTCGCGCTGGCGGCGCGGGGAGCCGAGCTGGTGGAGGGTACCTTTGAAGACCGGGCGGCAATGCGGTCGGCGATGGCCGGGGTCGACGGCGTCTTCAGCGTCCAGCCCAGTTCGCCGGGAGGGACGGTGACCGATGAGCAGGAGGTACGCTACGGGATAACCATCGCCGATCTCGCCGTCGAGTGCGGGGTGAAGCATCTGGTGTACAGCTCCGGTAGTGCGGCGGGCGATACGCCGACCGGCGTAGCGCATTATGACACCAAAGCGGCGATTGAACGGCATATCCGCGGCCTGCCGCTGGCGTCGACCATCGTGCGGCCCGCCACCTTTATGGAGCTGCTGGTGATGCCCGGTTTTGGTCTTGATGAAGGGCATTTTCACTTTTTTATGCTGCCGGAGGGGAGGATGCAGGTGCTGGCGGTGGAGGATATCGGCCACCTGGTCGCCGCGGTTTTTGCCGCGCCGGCACGGTTTGCCGGCAAGACGTTCGAGATCGCCAGCGACAGCGTGACCGGTCGTCAGCTCGAGGCGTTATTTTCCGCGCAGGCGGGACGGCCGATCCCCTATTCGCGATTTTCCGACGAGGTGCTGGCCGCCAGTCCTTTTCTGCATAAGCTGACCGGGCTGGTGGACGACGGGCGGCTGGCCGGGCATGCCGACCTCGACGCCATGCGCCGGCTGCACCCGCAGCTGTACACCTTCGCCGGCTGGCTGGCCGGCCCCGGCCGTCCTGCCTTCGAGCGAGCGCTGACCAGCGCGGCCAGCTGGGCGTTTGATCGTTAACAAACGGAGGTTCCGGTCACCCGCCAGGCGTGCTGTCTCGCCGGTGACCGACCGCCGCTAGCCGGCAGTCAGGATCGCGTCGGCCAGCACCGCGAAAATCCGCTCGGCGCGCGGGGCATGGGACGGCTGCTCCCGTAGCCAGGCAAGTGCGGCAATCAGATCGAACAGTTCGTCTCCACTGAGATCTGGCCGTGCCTGCCCGGTCTGCTGCGCGCGGGTCAGCAGCGACGTGCCGGCGGCGCGCAGAGTCACGCAGGCGCTGTGCAGGGCGGACTCAGGATCGTCGATGGCGCTCATCAGCGGAGCGATGATCCCGCGATGCTGATGGGTAAACGCCACGCTCTCGGCCAGCCACTCCAGCAGGGCCGCGCCAGGATCGGCGGCGAGCAGAAGCGACTCAGCCCGGGCGGTTAGCGCCGCAAAGCGGCTGCGAAGCAGGGCTTCCAGCAGGCTGTCGCGGTTGGGAAAGTGGCGGTAAAGGGTTCCCATTCCGACGCCCGCCCGGCGGGCAATATCGCGTAGCGACGCTTCGGCGCCTTGCTCCACAAAAACCTCGCGGGCCACGTCGATCAACAGATCATAATTTTTTCTGGCATCAGCTCTCATTGGCGTTCCTTGACAATCGGATCACTGCTCCATATATTCGGAACAGTGCTCCGTTAAATATAACGCATTTCCCTGTGAGGAGAAAGCGATGTCGACGCAGATGATGAAGGCTGTTCAACAGCACGCCTTTGGCGGCCCGGAAGTCCTGAGCTATGAGGATGCGCCACTGCCGGTGCTGCAGGCCGGCGAGGTGCTGGTGCAGGTGCACGCGGTGGGCGTGAACCCTCCGGACAGCTATCTGCGCGATGGCTATCAACAGCTGCCCCCGGAGTGGCGGCCCGAAGTCCGCTTTCCCTTGATCCTCGGGACCGATCTCTCCGGGGTGGTGGTGGCGCGGGCGGATGACGTCCGGGAGGTGGCGGTCGGCGACGACGTGTACGCCATGGCGCGATTTCCTGAAGGGGCGGCAGGGGGCAGCCGCGCTTACGCCGAGTACGTTAGCGTACCGGTCAGCGACCTGGCCCGCAAACCGCGGATGTTAAGCCATCAGCAGGCCGCCGCGGTGCCGATGTCGCTCCTCACCGCCTGGCAGTTCATGATCGATCCCGGGCATGAGGTGGCGAATCCGCTGCAGCCGGGGCCGCATCGGCCGGTGCCGCTGGCGGGTAAACGCGTCCTGGTCAACGGTGCGGCGGGCGGCGTTGGTCATTTCGCCGTGCAGCTGGCGAAGTGGCAGGGCGCCGAGGTGATTGCCGTCGCCGCGGGCCGCCATGAAGCCTTTTTGCGTCAGCTCGGCGCCGATGCTTTTATCGACTATACGACCACAGCGGTCGAGGAGACGGTGCGTGACCTGGATCTGGTTATCGATGCGCCGGGCGGGCCGGACAGCGGCCGTTTTCTGCGTACCCTGCGGCGCGGCGGCGTGCTGTACCCGATCTTCCCGCTCGGCTTTGCCGGGGCGGAAGAGGCACGGCAGCGCGGCGTGACCGTTTCGACTACCCAGGTGCGCTCCAGCGGCGCGCAGCTCGCTCAACTTGCGGATCTACTGGATGCTGGCGCCATTCGGGTCGCTGTTGACAGCGTTTTCCCGCTTGCACAGGCGCGCAGGGCGCACGAGCGGGCAGCGCAGGGCCATCTTGAGGGCAAAATCGTACTGTCGGTGATTGACCCGTCAGCAGAGTAAGGCCCGGCGGCCAGAGTTGCGTTTTTGGCTTCTTCCCGGCGGCGGACTAAAACAGCGCCAGCCGGGCAAGACGGTCCAGCGCGTTGCTCAGCGCGTCGTCCCCTGCGGTCAGGCTAATGCGAATAAACCCTTCTCCTCCTTCGCCAAAACCGCTGCCCGGCGCCACCAGAATATGCGCGTCCTGCAACAGCAGCTGGGCAAACTGCTGTGAGCTGTATCCTGGCGGCACGCCCAGCCATAGAAAGAACGTGCCTTGGGCGGCACGAGCCGGCCAGCGCAGCGCGGCCAGTCGACGCAAAACCCACGTCCGGCGCTGATGATAGACCGCCGTCAGCTGCGCAATGCGCTCCGCCGGCAGGTTCAGCGCGGCGATCGCCGCATCCTGGATTGCGCCAAACACCGTGCTGTAGCTATGGGTATGCAGCTTTTTGAACGCGCGGATAATCGAGGCGTTGCCGACCGCGAAGCCGAAGCGCCAGCCGGCCATGTTAAAGGTCTTGGAAAAGGTATAAGTTTCCACTCCCCACGCTTTCGCGTCGGGCTGGGAGAAGAGGCTTAGCGGCGCGTCGCCAGCCGTGCTGCCGATGGCCGCATAGGCGAAATCGTGCAGGATCGGCACATGGTGACGACGGGCAAACTGCAGGGCGCTGGCGAACAGCGCCGGCGTGGCGAGGGCGCCGGTCGGGTTATGCGGGTAGTTGAGCACCACAAGGCCTGCTTTGTCCGCCACTTCCTGAGGAAGGTCGTCAAAATCCGGCAGGAACTGATTCTCCGCCCTCAGCGGCAGGCCAAAAAACGCCGCCTGAGACTGCAGCGCCGCCGAGCGGTAAATCGGATAGCACGGATCGGTGGAGATGAGGTATTGCCCGGGGCTGAGCAGCGCCCGCGGGATGCCGCCAATGCCGATATGGGAACCCTGAAACACGGCGACTTCGCTATGTGGATCGAGTTCCACATCATACTGCCGGCGATAGAACTGGGCGATCGCCTCGCGGACCTGCGGCTTGCCCCAGAACGACGGATAGCCATGGTTTTCACGACGCTGGATAGCGCTTTGCAATGCATCAATCACTTCGGGCGGGGTAGGCTGATCCGGGCTACCGCTGGAGAGATCGATCAGCGGCAGTGTCTCGGTGTTGACCTCGGCGGCCAGTTTTTCCAGAACACTGAATAAATTCTCTTCCAGGGCGTCCACCAGCGGTGAAGCAGTAAAATCAGGCATAAAATTTCCGGCTCAGATCGTAAATAATCCGCCATCTTTAAAGGATTTATTGCCGCGAGCTAAATAACAAAATTTGCAAAGCATTATTGTTTTCAGGATATGCCAGCATGATAAAAGGTTATGAAGAATAGGCAAAAGGAAAACCGGCGTTCTGGCTTACAACCCACAGTCGGCTGTGATTTAATCGCTCATTATCGCCAACCTTCGGGGAAAATACCTTATGAACAAATCAGTTGCGTTCGGGATAACATTCATCCTGTTGTCCGCTAGCTCTTTTTACGCCGCCGCCGACGATCATCTTATTCGCGTCGGCTTTAACCCCGGACCGTATAAAGAACAATTTGAAAAAGGCGTCGCGCCCTATTTATTGAGTAAGGGGTATAAAATCGAATATAAAGATTTCAGCGATGGTATTCAGATCAATGACGCGGTGGCCCGCGGCGCTATCGAAGCAAATATCATGCAGCATCCGGTATACCTGAAAGCGATTAATGAGCGACTGGGGATTGATAACGTGGGCATTGTGCAGGTACCGACGCCGCCGATGGGGCTGTATGGTGGGAAACTAACCACCCTGGGTACCCCGGCGGCAGGCACCGTCGTGTCGGTACCAAACCAGCCGTCGAATGAGTATCGCGCGGTACTGGTGCTGGAGAGTCTGGGCTGGGTGAAAATCAAACCAGACAGCGATCCGGCCACTTTTTCGCAGCGTAACATCGTGGATAATCCCTACAAAATTGTTCTCAAAGAGATGGATAATGCCCAGCAGGTTCGCGCGCTGCCGGACGTCGACTATGGCCTGATTCAGGGCAATTTCGCCGTATCCAGCGGCATGTCGCTCACCTCGGCATTAAAGCTGGAGACCGCCACCAGCCATTTTATTAATGTCGTGACCGTCGCCGGTAAAAACCAAAACGCGCAGTTTGCCAAAGATATTATTGCCGGCTATCACTCTGCCGATTTCAAAAAATATATTCTTAGCCATCCGCAGTATGATGGTTACCTGCTGCCTGATTATTTAAAATGAATAACGCGATGATTGAATTTCGCCACGTCAGTAAATCCTTTTCCAGGAAAGGGCATCCGGTACTGGCCTTACAGGATATTAATCTCAGCATTGAGCGGGGCGATATTTTCGGCATTATTGGTTACAGCGGCGCAGGAAAAAGCACCTTATTGCGGCTGATTAATCGTCTGGAAACGCCGGGCGAGGGCGACGTGCTGCTGAACGGCGAGTCGTTACAGGCCTGCAACGGCCAGCGTCTGCAGGCGATCAAAAAAGATATCGGCATGATCTTTCAGAATTTTAATCTGCTGAATTCGAAAACCGTTTTCCATAACATCGCCATCCCGCTTATTTTGCAGGGGCGTGACAAGGCCTATATTCAGGCGCGGGTGGCGGAGCTGCTGGCGTTTGTCGATCTGAGCGACAAAATGCACAGCTACCCCAATGAGCTGTCAGGAGGGCAAAAGCAGCGTGTCGGTATTGCCCGGGCGCTGGCCACTAACCCGTCGGTGCTGCTGTGCGATGAAGCTACCTCGGCGCTCGATCCCCACACCACGGTGCAGATCTTACTTCTGCTGCAGGAGATAAATCGCCGCTATGGCATCACCATCGTACTGATCACCCATGAAATGTCGGTGATCCAGAAAATCTGTCACAAGGTGGCGGTGATGCAGGCGGGCCGTATCGTTGAACAGGGAACGGTTTTCGACCTCTTTGCCCAGCCGCAGCACCCGGTCACCGCCAGTTTTGTTCAGTCGGTGGTGCACGACCGCCTGCCGCAACGGGTGGCGTCGCTCCTGCAGCGCGATAACGGCGCCCGGGCTTTACGCCTCGAATTTATCGGCGCGACGGCGCAGCAGCCGATCATTAATCACCTGATCCGCGAATATGCGGTCGAGGTCAATATCCTGTTCGCCAGTATGTCCGAAGTTCAGGGCCGGATTCTGGGATTTATGATTGTGCAACTCCTCGGCGAGCCTGACGAAACCGAACGCGCCATCACCCATCTTGCTGATGCAGGAGTGAAAATCATCCATGTTTGATCTTATAGATACCGCTATCACCGGCGATCAGTTTCTGCTGGCGCTGCATGACACTCTGATTATGGTCGCCGTTTCACTGGGTTTTGGCGCGCTGCTTGGCGTACCGCTGGGAATTGTGCTGGTGATTTGCCGTCCCGGCGGCATTGTAGCCCATCCGGTGGTGCATCAGGCGCTGAATCCGCTGATTAACGTGCTGCGCTCGCTGCCGTTTATCATTTTGCTGATTGTGATCCTGCCCTTTACCAGACTGCTGGTGGGCACCACGATCGGCACGGCGGGAGCCATCGTGCCGCTGATCGTCTTTGTCGCTCCCTATATTGCCCGGCTGGTGGAGAGCTCGCTGCTGGAGGTGGATGAGGGGATCCTGGAGGCCGCGGATGCCATGGGCGCCACGCCCCTGCAGACGGTCTGGCTCTTTATGCTGCCGGAGGCGGCGGCGTCGCTGATTCTGGCCCTCACTACGGCGACGATCGGCCTGCTTGGCGCTACCGCCATGGCGGGAACGGTGGGCGGCGGCGGGATTGGCGACCTCGCCATCACCTACGGCTATCAGCGCTTCGACGCCTTTGCCACCCTAACCACCGCTCTGGTGCTGATTGTGATTGTCCAGCTGATCCAGACGCTGGGCACCCGTTTAGCTCGTCGACTGCGCCGTGAATAACGGCCATTTCGCGCCGGGAGCCGCGCACTAAAGGCTTGTTAATCTTCAACGCCCTCCAGGATGGCAGGGCGATCTTATTTTGCCGTAAACAAATTCTGAGAATATATATAATGGATTATATAATCACCATAAATACTCACTGATGATAGCAATCTGAAAATAGATAACGGAAAGGGGGATTGCGCGCTTTTTGATTGATCTTGCCGGGGGCTTTGCTACTATCCAGGCGGCATTGAATGTTATTAATAATGCCCGAGAATGGAATGTAAAAATACCTCATGGAGTATGGCATGAAGCATGTACATAAGCTGGTCTGGATTGGCCTGTTCGTTAATATCGTAATCTGTTTTATTTCGCGTAATTTATTATTAGAGGAGGGACAACTGAACTTCCATCGTGGAGTGGATAGCATGTGGTCCTGGCTGGTGCTGGCCCTGTTTATTGCCGTGGTGGTTCAGGCCGTCAGCATAATGCTGTCAGGCCGCTATCCTTATCTGGCCATCGTCCTGGCGTTTGTTGGCGGTATCGTGATGGTGCCCGCCAGCGTGATCTTTCTGGTGGGCAGTCTGTTCAGCTTGCAAACGCGAATTAACGCCGGATTTACGCCGTGGCAGTCAACTGCGCAAGCAGGAACAGATGATAACCACAAGCTGTTAACCTTTAACGCCTCGGGCTTTTATCCTCAGGGGGCGCTGGCGCTCATCGCCGGGATCATTATTTTAATGATTGGTATGGGTATCGGCGGCGTATTTATTGCTGCCGGTATTGTTGCGCTGTGCAATGGCTACCGTTTGCAAAATCGCGTGGTGATTGGCGTGAGCGGCGAGTCGATGATATTTACGCCAGGACTTTATGCTGATACTTACGTTATTCCCTTGCGTGACGTGGTCGTGGTTGAGCGCAGCAATAATGATGCGAAAGTTCGGCTGCTGATCCCGTCCAGCGGCAGGAGTTTTATACTGCGCAAAAAAGATGCTGGCTGGCGATAACGTTAATGACGCCTTTGCCGCCATTCTGGCAAAACTGACTACCGTTTAACGCGGGTGGGGTTGATAAACCGCCAGGCGCCCTGGCGGTGAAAGAGAGGGTTAGCATACGCGGCTACCGCATCAGCCAACCCCCCCCTCGCGAACAGCATCAGCCGACCTGTTAATCCACGTTAGTAAAATAATCGCGCGCAGCGGTCTCGACGCGTTTCGCATCCAGCCCGGTCTTTTCAGTGATCTGTTCGATAAACGATTTAAATTTTTCGGTCATCACGTTACCCCCTTCCCAGTGGGCGACGTAGAATTTGCACTGATAGCGATAAAAATGGAGAGTGGTATCTCCTAACGTGTAATACATGAGCTTCTCCTGTCCAGTAATGCGGTTGCCGCGTCCACAGCGTCAGCAACCTTGTTCTCATCACGATCGATCTGTTCTCTATCCTCCTCCCAAATGGCTGAAATTTCCAGCGGAGGTTTGCCCCTGAGGGCAGGATAATGAAGGGCTAATATGCGGACAGGTAGTGATTTTTGCTGACAATGGCGAAGCCGACCCGATTACCGGCAGTTGCGCAGGTAACCGGGGGAAACAGGCAGGATTAGCGCAGCGCGTTGCGCTCGTCCTCGGTCAGGTCCAGGGGCTGTACCACGCCGCTTTCCGCGGAGCGTACCGCCGCTTCCAGCACGGCCATCACCGCCAGCGCTTCTACCGGCGGTACCGGATTGGCAATCTGACCGTTCAGCGCCTCGCGGATCTGCATATAGTACTGGCGCTGATCGCCCTGCGGAGTGGCCTGAGTGCGGGCCTGCAGCGCGGCATCATAGATAACCAGCGGGTCATCATCTTCACCCCAGCCAGCGCTTCCCGGCGCCACGCCTGCCAGCAGCTGGCTCTCCTGCTGGTCGGCCCGCGCTTTGATAACGCTGCCTTTATCACCGTGCACGGTAAAGCGCGATGAGCCGCCCGCGACCAGCATGCTGCAGTGCAGGATCACTTTATGCGCCGGGTAGTTTAGTACCACATGCGCCCAGTCGTTGATCTCCGCGCCGTCGCGCAGGGTCGCGATGTTGCCTTGCACCGACTGCGGCAAACCAAACAGCTGCAGCGCCTGGTCAATCAGGTGCGGCCCCAGGTCGAACCATAAGCCACTGCCCGGGACGTTCTGCTCGCGCCAGCGGACGCGGACTTCCGGGCGAAAGCGGTCGAAATGCGACTCGAAGTGTTTCACCGCGCCGAGGGTGCCTTGCTCAATCACCTGACGGATCCCGAGATAGTCGCTGTCCCAGCGGCGGTTATGGAAGACGGAGAGCAGGCGTTGTTTTTCCTCTGCCAGGGCGATCAGCTCCCGGGCTTCCTGCATATCGAGAGTGAAAGGTTTATCCACCACCACATGTTTGCCGGCGTTCAGCGCCAGACGGGCCAGCGGTGCGTGGGTGGCGTTGGGGGAGGCGATGACCACCAGGTCGACATCCGGATGCTGAACCGCTGCTTCCGGGGAGGCTATCACTGTGACGTCTGGCAGGTCGCGTTTGACCTTCTCTTCATCGCGGGAAGCGACGAACGCCAGGTTCAGCCCCGGCACCGAACGGATAAGCGGCGCGTGGAAGGTCTTACCGACAAAGCCATAGCCAATCAGGGCGATATTTATCGTGTTGTTACTCATCAGGTTCTCCACGTTGTTAAGCGTCAGCAATATGTACAGAGAGGGCGGGATCATCCCCCAGCTCAGCCCAGGGACGATCAAGAAAAAGATGGTGAATGTCGCTGAGCCCGGCCACCAGCCACGGCTCACAGTGGTTCACTTTGGTATGATCTGCTACCAGCCAGCGCTCGGCGCTGGCGGCCAGCATGGCGCGTTTAACATCGGCATCGGCTTCGTGGCTGGCGCTCAGGCCCAGCCCGGCATGCAGGGCGCAGGCGCCGAGGATCGCGATATCGGCCCGGTAGCGGGCGACCAGCGACAGGGTGGCGCTGCCGGCGAAGAGCCGCTGTTCGCTGTCCCACTGGCCGCCAAGCAGGATCAGCTGAATGTCGGCGCGATCGCTGAACAGCTGGGCGATATCCAGAGAAGCGGTGATCACGGTCAACGGCCCTTTAAGCTGCGCGGCGACCGCCAGCAGCGTGCTTCCGGCGTCGAGAAACAGCGTCGAGCCCTGGGGGATATGGGCGGCGACCAGCTCGCCGAGACGCTGCTTCGTCTGGGTGAGCAGGGCATTTCTTCCCTGGCGCGTCATCGCCGGGACGTTAAGAGCGATGGCGCCGCCGTGGCTTTTCTGCAGGACACCCTGTTTTTCCAGCTCGCTCAGATCCCGGCGAATGGTATCGGCGGAGACCTGGAGCCCTTCGACCAGTTCGCTGATGCTTAGCTGGCCGTTTTCACTCAGCCTGTCGAGGATGTGTTTTTGTCTGGCGAGCTTATGCATGGCAAGTGACCCCGCAAATTAACGCAATAAACAGCATAATACAGCAATGAGTGGCAAAATAAACCGCAAAAAAGCGCAGTGAGATCGGCAAAACGGGAAGAACTTGATTTCACTACGCTTTAACGTTAAATGAAGAGTGCAGCGCGACCCGGGGCGAAAGCGCTTTTTAATGAAGCTATTAGCCCTACTTACCGGGCAATAAAAAGCGAAAAAGCGCGCTTTCGCGTACCTTATAGAGAGTGCGCGCAATGTGACAGGTATGGATTAACGGAGGTTGAGTGGACGCGATTAAAGGCTCGGAGTTGCAAATACCGGACGCGATCTTCGCGTGGGTGCTCGACGGGCAGGGGGGCGTGAAGCCGCTCACCGATAACGATATTATCGACAAAGACAAGCCCTGCTGGCTGCATCTGAATTATACCCACAGCGACAGCGCCGACTGGCTGGCGGCCACCCCGTTGCTGCCCAATAACGTGCGTGACGCCCTGGCGGGAGAGAGCACCCGGCCACGGGTGACGCGGATCGGCGACGGGGCGCTGATAACCCTGCGCTGCATTAACGGCAGTACTGATGAGCGTCCCGACCAGCTGGTGGCGATGCGCCTGTACATGGACGAGCGGCTGATCGTCTCCACCCGTCAGCGCAAGGTGCTGGCGCTGGACGATGTGCTGGGTGACCTGAAGGAGGGCAATGGCCCGACGGACGGCGGCAGCTGGCTGGTGGAAGTCTGCGATGCGCTGACCGATCATGCCAGCGAGTTTATCGAACAGCTGCACGACCGCATTATCGACCTGGAAGATGACCTGCTTGACCAACAGGTGCCACCGCGGGGTTTTCTCGCGCTGCTGCGTAAGCAACTGATTGTGATGCGCCGCTATATGGCGCCGCAGCGCGACGTTTACGCCCGACTGGCCAGCGAGCGGCTGCCGTGGATGAGTGACGATCAGCGGCGGCGGATGCAGGATATCGCTGAGCGGCTGGGGCGCGGTCTGGATGAGATCGACAGCTGTATCGCCCGGACGGCGATCATGAGCGATGAGATCGCCCAGATAATGCAGGAGTCGCTGGCGCGGCGGACCTATACGATGTCGTTGATGGCGATGGTGTTTCTGCCCAGCACCTTTTTAACCGGCCTGTTCGGCGTCAACCTTGGCGGGATCCCGGGCAACAGCTGGCATCTGGGGTTTAGCCTCTTCTGCCTGATGTTAGTCGTTGTCATCGGCGGTGTTGCATGGTGGTTACATCGCAGTAAATGGTTGTAAAGAATCGCCTTTTAGCGGCCGCATTGCCGGGAAAACCCGGCAATGTTTGAGCGAAATCAATAAACCACCTACCCATTCAGGGCAATATCTCTCTCGCAGGTGAATGCAACGTCAAGCGATGGGCGTTGCGCTCCATATTGTCTTACTTCCTTTTTTGAATTACTGCATAGCACAATTGATTCGTACGACGCCGACTTTGTTGAGTCGGCTTTTTTTTTGCGCTCTCCGGACCAGCTTCTACGCTTACTAAGACACCCGACGGTCTTCAGGCCGTTAAGCCTGCGGGTACGCCCGTATTACTCTCCGGGAGGCCTCTATGCATTACGCTTCAGGGCTGACAGCCCAGTCTATCCCCATCTCACCCGAGCCGAACGATCCGGCTCCTTTACCCGACCCACGACCGCGTCCGCAGCCGCAGCCCGATCCGCCGCCTGACGAAGAGCCGATTAAATTGTCGCATCAGGCGCGGAGATCTGCGAGGATACGCGCCTGCAGATTGTCCGTCCTTTAATACGAGAATACATTGTGACCGCTTTTTCTACCCTGACTGTTTTACCTGCCGCCCAATTAGCCAACCTTAATGAGCTGGGTTATCTGTCGATGACCCCGGTTCAGGCCGCCGCCCTGCCGGCGATCCTTGCGGGGAAAGATGTGCGCGTGCAGGCAAAAACCGGCAGCGGAAAAACGGCCGCATTCGGGCTGGGTCTGCTGCAGCATATCGATCCGGCGCGCTTTGAGACCCAGTCGCTGGTGTTGTGCCCGACCCGCGAGCTGGCCGATCAGGTTGCCGGTGAGCTGCGTCGCCTGGCGCGCTGCCTGCCGAACATCAAGATTCTGATGCTCTGCGGCGGGCAGCCCTTTGGCGCCCAGCGAGATTCACTCCAGCACGCCCCGCATATCATCGTCGCCACCCCGGGCCGTCTGCTCGATCATCTGCAGAAGGGGACGGTCTCCCTTGACGCGTTGCAGACCCTGGTGATGGATGAAGCGGACCGCATGCTCGATATGGGCTTCAGCGACGCCATCGACGAGGTGATCCGCTTCGCGCCGGCTGACCGGCAGACCCTGCTGTTTTCCGCCACCTGGCCGGCGGCAATCGCGGCGATCAGCGGCCGGGTGCAGCGCAATCCGCAGACAATTGAGATCGACACTGTCGATGCGCTCCCGGCGATTGAGCAGCAGTTTTTTGAAGTTTCCCGCCACGGTAAGATTGCCCTGCTGCAGCGCCTGCTCAGCCAGCATCAGCCCGCATCCTGTGTGGTGTTCTGCAACACCAAACGCGATTGCCAGGCGGTCTGCGATGCGCTCAACGCCGCCGGGCAGAGCGCCTTGTCGCTGCACGGTGATCTCGAGCAGCGCGACCGCGATCAGACGCTGGTGCGCTTCGCCAACGGCAGCGTCCGGGTTCTGGTGGCGACCGACGTCGCCGCCCGCGGCCTCGACATCAAATCCCTCGCGCTGGTGGTGAACTTCGAGCTGGCCTGGGATCCGGAGGTGCATGTTCACCGCATCGGCCGTACCGCCCGCGCCGGCGAACAAGGGCTGGCCATCAGCTTCTGTGCGCCGGAAGAGGCGCAGCGCGCCACGATCCTGGCCGACATGCTGCAGCTCTCCCTGAACTGGCTGCCGGCGCCGACGGGCAACACCATCGCACCGTTGACGGCGGAGATGGCCACGCTGTGTATTGACGGCGGTAAAAAGGCGAAAATGCGCCCGGGAGATGTGCTGGGAGCCCTGACCGGGGATATGGGTTTTGATGGCGCCGATATCGGCAAAATTACCGTTCATCCGGCTCATGTCTATGTGGCGATCCGCCAGAATATGGCGCAGAAGGCGTATAAGCAGTTACAAAACGGCAAGATTAAAGGGAAATCCTGCCGCGTACGGCTGCTGAAGTAAGGGCAGGAGAGTGCGTCTCAGGCGGCTGCCTGAGACGCGTGAGGGTTACTTCACTTCCACCACGTTCAGACGCAGCTCATCAAGACGGGCGTCTTCGTCTTCCGGCTGCCAGCCGGCAGGCTGCAGGGGAATATCTTCCCGGTCAAACGCCAGATCGCCACCATCCACTACTTCAGAGCCGTGGGTGATACCTTTAAAATCAAACAGATTGACATCGCTCAGGTGTGAAGGCACCACGTTCTGCATCGCGCTGAACATGGTTTCAATGCGCCCAGGATAACGCTTATCCCAGTCGCGGAGCATATCGGCGATCACCTGACGCTGCAGGTTTGGCTGCGAGCCGCACAGGTTGCACGGAATAATCGGGAAGCCTTTCGCCTGAGAGAAGCGCTCGATGTCCTTTTCGCGGCAGTAGGCCAGCGGGCGGATGACGATGTGTTTGCCGTCGTCGCTCATCAGCTTCGGCGGCATGCCTTTCATTTTTCCGCCGTAGAACATATTCAAAAACAGCGTCTGCAGGATGTCATCGCGATGATGGCCGAGGGCAATTTTGGTCGCCCCGAGCTCGGTGGCGGTACGATAGAGAATGCCGCGGCGCAGGCGAGAGCACAGCGAGCAGGTGGTTTTCCCTTCCGGGATCTTCTCTTTGACGATGCCGTAGGTGTTCTCTTCGACAATCTTGTATTCAACGCCCAGCTGCTCCAGATACGCCGGCAGAATATGCTCCGGGAACCCGGGCTGCTTCTGATCGAGGTTGACCGCCACCAGCGAGAAGGAGATGGGCGCGCTTTTCTGCAGATTACGCAAGATCTCCAGCATGGTATAGCTGTCCTTGCCGCCTGAAAGACAAACCATAATGCGGTCGCCCTCTTCAATCATATTGAAGTCGGCAATCGCCTCACCGACGTTGCGGCGCAGACGTTTCTGCAGCTTATCGATGTTGTATTTTTCTTTTTTACTGATTTCTTGATTTTGCAGCATGTAATAGTGGCTCAATTCATAGTGTGGCATCAGAAGAGCACGCATTCTGCCAGCCGCTGAACAACGTGGCGCTGGCGCGTAGCAATTATTGAGGTTTGACAGGCAACCGTGGCGTGTATGGTACGGATTCAGGGGCGGAATGTCAGCATCTTTCCGGCACTTTCCGCAGCGAGCAGCCGGGCGGGGCCGGCTGATGCGGAAATTAACAGCCCGCCGGGCGGCGGGCTGTGGCGTTAGCGGACTACCAGGACCGAGCACTCGGCGTGACGAACCACCGCGGCGGCGTTGGAGCCCAGCAGATAAGTCGTGATATCAGGCCGGTGGGAGGCGATGATCACCAGGTCGGCTGGCAGCGACTTGGCCAGAGCAAGGATTTTATCTTTTGGCGATCCTTCCGCGACGTGAAAATGCATCCGGTCTTCCGGGATAGAGAACTGCTTTGCGATCTCTTTCAACTGCGTTTCAGAACCCTCACGCAGCTCATCCATGCCGGGAAGCTCAGCGGTATAGGCCATTCCCAGTGAGGCATAATAGGGCAGAGAAGGGATCACGGTGAGGAAATGGACCTCGGCGTCGCAATCCGCGCTTCCGATTCAACGTGACTGATAATGCGTTCAGTAAATTCTTTATCAGAGATATCGATAGGGACAAGAATCATTCTGCTCATAAAACCTCCTGTTTAAGTATCCCCTCATATTGTAAGGCAATATGGCACATTTTGTATCATGACCGCGGTCACATTTTGACATTAACGTGGCTTGCGTTCGGGGAATTTTCCTTTAATCACGCCGTCATAAAATCGCCCTTTTGAAACCACCTGTAAAAAGTCACGAAAAATACGCGGTGGAACGCCGGTATATTGTAATGGCGGCTGGTGATAAAAATAGATTTCCAGTGTGGCGGAGGCGTCATCGTAGGCGACGGAGATAATTCGGGAAGATTTTACCGGATGGTGGTGCATCATGGACGTCCTCGGGCAAGCACTGACTGGCCATGACTATATCATTAAACGGACGGCTATTTTAGCTCGTAAGATATAGCGTTTTGTTTTATCTGCAGCGAGGCGGGTGGGGGAAGCCCGCCGGAACCGGCGGGCAGGCGCATCAGAACTGGTAAACCAGGCCCAGAGCGACGATGTTATCGGTAGAGATACCGTTGTCTTCGTAGAATTTGTCGTTACCATCCAGCAGGTTGATTTTGTAATCAACATAGGTGGACATATTACGGTTGAAGTAATAGGTCGCGCCAACGTCCATATATTTGACCAGATCTTTATCGGCATAGCGGCCGTTATTGTACAGATCTTTGCCTTTGGACTGCAGGTAGGAGATGGCCGGACGCAGACCGAAGTCGAACTGATACTGCGCGGTGACTTCGAAGTTTTGCGTTTTATTGGCCACACCGTCGTTGCCGTACGGGGTCATATTGCGGGTTTCAGAGTACATGGTCGCCAGGTAGATATCGTTGGCGTCGTACTTCAGACCGGCGGTCCAGGCTTCCGCTTTATCACCGTAGGCGTTGGTCTGGGTCATCTGATCGTTAGTACGGTCAGAAGAGGTGTAGGCTGCCGCCGCGCTGATGCCCATGCCGAAGTCATAAGAGGTGGAGAGGCCGAAACCATCGCCATTGTCGAAACGAACATCGCTGTCGCTGCTGCGGTTATTGGTGCCGACGTTGATATCCTGTGCGTTCTGACCTTCGTTTTTACCCTGATATTGCAGGGCAAAGTTCAGACCCTCCACCAGGCCAAAGAAATCGCTGTTGCGGTAGGTCGCGACGCCGTTGGCGCGGCCTGCCATAAAGTTATCCGCATAGGTGTAGGAGTCGCCGCCGAACTCCGGCAGCATATCGGTCCAGCCTTCGACGTCGTACAGCACGCCGTAGTTACGACCGTAGTCGAAGGAGCCGTAATCGCCGACTTTGATACCCGCGAATGCCAGACGGGTCCACGCCTGATCGCTGGAGCTCTCGGTGTTGTTGGCCTGAACGTTATATTCCCACTGACCATAGCCGGTCAGCATATTGTTGATCTGAGTTTCGCCCTTAAAGCCAAAACGCAAATAAGTTTGATCGCCGTCTTTTTTCGAGTCGCTGGAGAAATAATGCAGACCATCTACCTTGCCATAGAGATCTAATTTATTTCCATCTTTATTATAAATTTCCGCTGCGTGAGCGGCACCGGCAGCTAATAAAGCCGGGATGACGAGGGCCAGTACTTTTCTTTTCATGAAGAAATTCCTTTAACTGTTTTTATGTTTTAGCTTCCGGGAAGGAAGTGAACTCATGCTAAAGGAGCGGTCTGAGATCCGGTAAGACTCAATTGTTACGATATAAGTAAAATCTAAAATAAATAATACCAGTGAAATGGTGATAATTATGCTGAATACATTCATGGGTAATATACAAAATAAAAATTATACATGCCCGGGCTAATCACGTATTATTTGCGCGTTATATGCCTTTATTGTCATGCCAATAATTTATTGTTGCCGTCTCATTCTACGGAATGATTTTGTTTATCGGTAAAACGACAAGCCCGAACGTTATGTTCGGGCTTTTTTTATGGCCGAAGGTGACGGGGCGGTTAACCTTCGCCTGGCGCTTTCTCCGCTTTGCCTGCCAGCTGGGCGAGGAAGTCATAGCGCTTTTGCAGATCGGCGGCGGCGTCTTTCCACAACTGCTCCGCCACTTCAGGCTGCTGGGCGTTCAGGCGGCGGAAACGTTGCTCATTGAGCAGCGTCTCGGCCAGCGCGTCTGATGGCGGACGGGAATCCAGCGCCAGTGGGATCTTGCCTTCGTCTGCCCGACGCGGGTCGAAGCGGTAGAGCGGCCAGAAGCCGGTGGCGGTCAGCTGACGCATCTGGTCGTGGCTGAGCGCCAGATCGTAACCGTGCTCTTCGCAAGGGCTGTAGGCGATGATCAGCGATGGCCCCGGATAGGCTTCCGCTTCCTGAATCGCTTTCACCGTCTGGTTCAACTGCGCGCCCAGCGAAATTTGCGCCACATAAACATGACCGTACATCATCATGCTGACGCCCAGATCTTTGCGCGCCTTGCGTTTGCCATGCTCGCCAAACTTGGTGACTGCCCCCAGCGGCGTGGCTTTTGACGCCTGCCCGCCGGTGTTGGAGTAACACTGGGTATCCAGCACCAGTATGTTGACGTTTTCCGTCAGGCTCAGCACATGATCCAGACCGCCGAAGCCAATATCGTAGGCCCAGCCGTCGCCACCGATCAGCCAGACGGATTTCTCCACCAGCGCGTCAGCATCGGTCAGCAGCTCTTCAGCGCCGTCCACGCCGGCCAGCGCCTGGCGCAGGGCCGCCACCTGTTCGCGGCGTACTTCCGGCGTCGCCTCGGCATGTAACGCCGCGTTCAACTCTGCCGGCAGTTTGTCGGCAAATTCGCTCAGCAGGCGCATCACGCGCTGACGGTGCTGGTCGACGGTTAAGCGGAAGCCGAGCCCGAATTCAGCGTTATCCTCAAACAGCGAGTTGGCCCATGCCGGGCCGCGGCCGTTGGCGTCGGTCGTATACGGCGTCGAGGGCAGGTTGCCGCCGTAAATGGAGGAGCAGCCGGTAGCATTGGCAATCAACATCCGATCGCCATACAGCTGGGTCAGCAGTTTGATATACGGCGTTTCGCCACAGCCGGAGCAGGCACCGGAGTATTCAAACAGCGGGCTGATCAGCTGCGAGGTGCGAATATCTATCCGCTCCAGTTTTGTGCGGTCGATTTCCGGCAGGTTGAGGAAGTAATCGTAATTGACCTTCTCCTCTTCCACATGCTCCAGGCGCGACATCATATTGATAGCCTTGATCTCCGGGTTCTGGCGATCTTTCGCCGGGCACACTTCAACGCACAGGTTGCAGCCGGTGCAGTCTTCCGGGGCGACCTGCAGAACGTATTTTTGTCCGCGCATATCGCGGGATTTGACGTCCAGCGAGTGCAGACTGGCAGGGGCGTTCTCCATCTCTTCCGGCGCGACCACTTTGGCGCGGATCGCCGAGTGCGGGCAGGCGGCGACGCAGTGGTTGCACTGCGTACACAGCGCTTCCTTCCAGATGGGGATCTCTTCGGCGATATTGCGTTTCTCCCAGCGCGTGGTGCCCATGGGCCAGGTGCCGTCCGGCGGCAGGGCGGAGACCGGCAGCGCATCGCCGAGGCCGGCCAGCATCGCGGCGGTGACCGTTTTGACGAAATCCGGCGCGGCGTCGGAAACCACCGGCGGGCGGTTCGGACTGCTGGCGTTCACTGGCTGGAGCGGCACTTCCGCCAGCGATTCCCGGGCCAGGGCCAGCGCCTGCCAGTTGCGTTCCACCAGCTCCTGGCCTTTGCTGCTGTAGCTTTTGGCGATGGCTGCCTGCAGTTCTGCCAGCGCACTGTCGCCCGGCAGGATGCGGGTGAGATGGAAGAACGCCATCTGCATCACGGTATTAATGCGCGCGCCGAGGCTGCACTCGCGGGCGATTTTCGCCGCGTTGACCACGTAAAAACGCGCTTTTTTCTGATTCAGAGTGGCCTGGACTTCCTGCGGCAGGCGAGACCAGACCTCATCGGCGCTGTACGGCGTGTTGAGCAGGAAAATACCGCCGGGCTTCAGCCGCTCGGCCATCTGGTATTTATCGATAAACTGTAGCTGGTGGCAGCCGACGAAATCAGCCTGCGAAATCAGATACGAAGAACGAATCGGTTTTTCGCTCACGCGCAGATGCGAGACGGTGAGGCCGCCCGCTTTCTTCGAGTCATAGACAAAATAGCCCTGTGAGAACCACGGGGTCGAGTTGCCGATGATTTTGATGTTGTTTTTGGTGGCTGACACGCTGCCGTCGCTGCCGAGACCGTAGAACAGGGCCTCGAGCTTGGCCTCTGCGGGCAGGGTATTTTCTCCCAGCGGCAGTGACAGATTGGTCACGTCATCATAGATACCGACGGTAAAGCGTGGCTTCGGCTGAGCGGACTGCAGTTCACTAAATACCGCCAGCACGCATTCCGGGCCGAACTCCTTGGAGGAGAGGCCATAGCGGCCGCCGATGGTGCGCGGCAGCGTCTCGCGCTCGCCGCGGTTAAAGGCTTCCGCCAGGGCGGTCATCACATCGAGATACAGCGGCTCGGCAAGCGCGCCAGGCTCTTTGGTGCGATCGAGCACCGCTACCGCCCGGGCGCTTTCCGGCAGCGCTGCCAGCAGGTGGGCGGCGGAGAATGGGCGATAGAGGCGCACTTTCAGCACGCCGACTTTCTCGCCGCGGCTCAGCAGTTCATCAACCACCTCTTCGCAGGTACCGATGGCCGAACCCATAATGACGATCACGCGCTCTGCCTGCGGGTGGCCGTAAAACTCAAACGGTTTGTACTGACGGCCGGTGGCGGCGGCGAAGTCGTTCATCGCCGTCTCAACATGGTCATAGACCGCGTCGTACCACGGATTGGTGGCCTCCCGGGACTGGAAGTACGTGTCGGGGTTGGCCGAGGTTCCGCGGATCACCGGGTGTTCCGGATTGAGCGCGCGCTGGCGATGCTCGGCGATTTTATCCTGCGGTAGCAGGGCGCGAATGGTGTCATCCGCCAGCGGGGCGATTTTGTTGATTTCGTGCGAAGTGCGGAAACCATCAAAGAAATGAATAAACGGCACCCGGCTTTGCAGGGTGGCGATATGCGAGATCAGCGCAAAATCCTGCGCCTCCTGGACGCTACTGGCGCACAGCATCGCGCAACCGGTCTGACGCACGGCCATCACATCGGAATGATCGCCGAAGATCGATAGCGCGTGGGTGGCGACGGTGCGGGCGGCGACGTGCAGCACAAACGGCATCAGCTGGCCGGCCAGTTTGTACAGCGTGGGGATCATCAGCAGCAGGCCCTGCGATGAGGTAAAGGAGGTGGAGAGGGCGCCGGTCTGCAGCGCGCCATGCACGGCACCGATAGCGCCCGCCTCCGATTGCATTTCGACCACCCGGGGAACATCGCCCCAGACGTTTTTCAGTCCATTACCGGCCCAGGCGTCGGCCTGCTCCGCCATCGTTGAACTGGGCGTGATCGGGTAGATGGCGATAACTTCACTGGTGCGAAACGCGACGGAAGCGACCGCGCCATTACCATCAATCGTAATCATATGAAGACACCCTTACATTGCGCAAAAGAATGGACGCGTGAAACCGCGACGCGCCCTGTAATTATATAAGTGCTAGTTTAGCAAACCGTTGACGCCGCCATTTTTGCATTTGTGTCCTCAATAGGGCAGGTACCCGTGCCCAGATCAATATTTTGCCTCGTTCGCGGAGAAAATGGCTGCCTGCCGAGGGGGGAACACCATGCGATTCACTCCGTACCCGGGGCAGATCAAGCTTTAGGCAAAAATTTGCTAGAAAATGTTAATGAGACGCATAAATACGTGTTTACCCTCTCGACGCCGCGCAGCACGCTGCCTATTATTCTTGGGTTTGCTTTTTTAAGACGTTTCCGAGGGGAGAGAGAATGCGAGCTGCGATGTTAGTAGGATGTGCGGCGCTGTTGCTGTCGGCGTGCAGTAGTGAACCCGTTCAGCAGGCCACGGCGGCGCACGTCACGCCAGGCATGCGGGCGGCGATGAGCGACGCCGGTCAGGCCAACTGCGCCATGATAGGCGGCTCGTTATCGGTGGCTCGTCAGCTCGATGGTTCGGCGATTGGCATGTGCGCGCTACCGAACGGCAAACGCTGCAGCGAGCAGGCGCTGGCGGGCGGCAGCTGCGGCTACTAACGGCGGCCCCCGGCGTCAGCGGCACCGCAGCGTCGGCTAGTGCATCAGGTCGGCGAGCTTATAGACCAGCGTCTGGTCGGCGGTCGCCAGCGTCAACTGGTTTTCCGTCAGATCGACCTGCGCGCCTTCGCGCAACATCTTGCCGATCGTCGCGTCAAGGGTATTGAGCTGGGCATCGTTGCACAGCATCCGGGTCATCGCCAGCGAGTTCACCTTCAGCTCGCCGTCCGACACCTTACCTTCGCCGCTAAAGCCGTTGCACATATTGCCTGAAACAGACATCTTGCCCGTAATCGCCATCTTCTCACCGAAGCTCAGCTCCAGCGGCCGGTCGCTGGCGTTGACCGCCTGGCCGTTGACGCTGGTCAGCACGAAGCGATGATGCTGCAGCTGCTCCGCGCCGGTGGACACCTTACTGTTATAGACACAGCCGGACAGCAGCATACCTGCCGCCAGTAGCGCCGCAAATTTGTTCATTTTCACTCCAAAACATTCACATGACTAATAAAACCAAGCCAGTGTAACGGTATCGCAGCGGGGATCTGTGGGGATTATCTGAATGTGCTCCCCCCGGGAGAGGAGCACAAAAGGGAAAGGAATCAGACGATGGCGTTCGGGCAGGTTTCGCCGTTGGCGACCTGCTGCAGGTTGCCCAGGGTCGTCTCCGAAATGCTGATCAGCGCCTCAGCGGTGAGGAACGCCTGGTGGCCGGTGAACAGCACGTTGTGGCAGGCGGAGAGGCGGCGGAAGACGTCGTCCTGGATAACGTCGTTGGATTTGTCTTCAAAGAACAGATCGCGTTCGTTCTCATAAACGTCCAGCCCCAGCGCGCCAATTTTCTGGTGCTTCAGGGCGTCGATGGCCGCCTGGGAGTCGATCAGCGCGCCGCGGCTGGTGTTGATCACCATCACCCCGTCCTTCATCTGGTCAAACGCCTCACGATTGAGCAGGTGGTAGTTCTCGTCGGTCAGCGGGCAGTGCAGGGAGATCACGTCCGACTCCTTGTACAGCGTGGCCAGGTCAACATATTCCACTCCCAGCTCCAGCGCAGCGGCGCTCGGGTACGGGTCAAACGCCAGCAGGCGCATGCCGAAACCTTTGAGGATCCGCAGCATTGCCACGCCAATTTTCCCGGTGCCGATCACCCCGGCGGTTTTACCGTACATGGTGAAACCGGTGAGGCCTTCGAGGGAGAAGTTGGCATCACGGGTACGCTGGTAGGCGCGATGGATGCGGCGGTTGAGCGACATCATCATGCCGATCGCATGCTCAGCGACCGCTTCCGGCGAGTACGCCGGCACGCGCACCACGCGCAGGCCAAGCTCTTTCGCCGCCTCGAGGTCGACGTTGTTAAATCCGGCGCAGCGCAGGGCGATGTATTTCACCCCGTGGGCCTTAAGCTCTTCCAGCACCGGGCGGCTGCCGTCGTCATTGACGAAGATGCATACCGCTTCACAGCCGTTGGCGGTTTTAGCGGTCTTTGCTGTCAGCAGGAAATCGAAAAATTCCAGTTCAAAGCCGTATGCATCATTAACGTGCTGCAGGTACTTTTTATCGTACTGCTTCGTACTATAAACCGCGATTTTCATAAGACTTTTCTCCAGTGATTATACCGTCACGGTAGCATATTTAAAATAATCGTACAATTATTAAAAAATAGTTTAGTAAGGAGGTGCTAATCCTAATTCTAGAGCATATCGCGGAATTGCGGAATCTCTTTGAAAGACAAAGTTTTTTCACCACAAACTTAAACTGAAAGCCCCGGGGGAGAGCAGCAGAAGTGGCCATAGCAGGCCGGAGGTGACGTTGGCCAGCTGGAACGACCATAGCGGCAGACCGCTGGCGCCGCTGAAGAAAGGCAGGGTGGCGCGCAAGGGTGAGAGAAAACGGCTGAAAAAGACCGCCCACAGGCCATAGCGCTGAAAAAAGAGCCGGCTGCGGGCCAGCCGCTCAGCGGTCAGCCAGCGCAGATGCGCCAGTCGGTGACGGTAGCGAACGCCCAGCCACCACGAGAGCCAGAATCCGCCGATGGCGCCAAGGCTGGCGCTGGACCACATTAGCAGGAAATGCCCGAGGCTGGCGGAGGCAAAAGTCCCCAGCAGCAGCAGGCCGGAGGTGCCCGGGATCGCCAGCGACACCAGCGCGCAGGATTTAGTGAAGGTAAGCAGAAAAACAATCAGCAATACCCATGGATAGTGGTCCTGTGCGCGCTCAATGAGCGAGATAATTAACGACACCGTCTCTCCCGCAAGCCATTCCGATCTGACTGGAGTGTGGCAGGGGGCGCTTAAACAAAAGCTAAATAGTGACGAGCAATCGCCGCGCCGCGATACCGACTGGCAACTATGCTTTAACAGGTCGCAAACTTTCACTCACTGGTCGAACGTGTCACAATGGGCGCCTTTCGGCTTTTACTTATGTTGAATCAGGATATTAACTGCCCATGAAGGGTAAATATAAAGCCGCCATCGCGCTGGTGTTAGTTCTGGTGTTATTACCGCTAACGCTGCTGTTGACGCTGACCCACTGGGTGCCGACGCTGGCGGGTATCTGGCTGCCCGTGGGCACACGTATCTCGCTGCAGGAGAGCCCGCGCCTGACGCGGTCGGCCCTGTTGATCCCCGATCTGCGCTATCTGGTGGGCGACTGTGAACTCGCCCGGGTGACCGATACCCGCCTCTCGCGCCCCAGCCGCTGGCGCCTGCATATTGACCAGCTGGATATCAATAGCGCTTGTCTGAGCAAACTGCCGGCCAGCGATCCTGCGCCGGGGTCGCCGCGCACCCTCGCCGAATGGCAATCGATGTTGCCCTATAGCTGGTTAACCATTGACAACCTGCGGCTGTCGCCGTGGGAGAAATGGCAGGGGCGGCTGGTGATGTCGTTGACGCCCGCTCAGCAGGACATCGGCTTTGCCGGTAAGGAACTGAGTCTGCAGGCGCGCCTGCGCGGCCAGGCCCTCACCGTTAGCCAGTTCAGCGCCCGGCTGACTGACGATCAGCCGCCGGTGAAGCTGGTGGGGACCTTCCATCTGCCGCTGGTACCGGATGGTCTGCCGGTCGATGGCCAGATGCAGGGTACCTTTGAATTTCCGCAGACCGCGGAATGGATCGATGCCGAGCTCGAATGGCAGCACAATCGCGGTCAGCTGCTGGTGACGCCGCGCGGCGAGGTGGAGCCAATCCTGGATCTGCCGTGGGAGATCACCCCGGAGCGGATCACCATCAGCGACGGACGCTGGCGCACCCGCTACGAGGCGTATCCGCTGAGTGGCCGCGTGGCGCTGTCGGTGGGTAACTGGCAGCAGGGGACCGAGCAGATGACCGTCAGCGGTCGCCTGAATGTTCTCACCGAGGGGCATGCCGGGAAGGGTAATGCGGTGCTGAATATCGGCCCGGGCAAACTGAGCATGGATAACAGCGACCTGCCGCTGCGGCTCACCGGCGAGGCCAAGCTGGGAGAGATGATCTTCTACGCGGCGCTGCCGGCCCAGCTCAGCGGGCCGCTGGTCAGCCCGCAGCTGGCGTTTCATCCCGGAGCGCTGCTGCGCTCGCGCGGACGAGTGATCGATGCGCTGAATATTGACGAAATTCGCTGGCCGCTGGCCGGAGTGAAGGTCACGCAGCAGGGCGTCGATGGCCGCCTGCAGGCGATCCTCCGCGCCCATGAGCAGCAGATGGGCGACTTTACGCTGCACCTGGACGGCCAGGCGAACGATTTTCTGCCTGACAGCGGCCGCTGGCAGTGGCGCTACTGGGGCGAGGGGCATTTTACGCCAATGCAGGCGCGCTGGGATGTGAAGGGCAGCGGGGAGTGGCGCGACAATGCTATTACCCTGAACAGCCTCTCCACCGGGTTCGATAAGCTCGAGTACGGCACGATGCGGGTCAGTACGCCGCGTCTGACGCTCGAGCAGCCGATCCGCTGGCTGCGCGATGCCGAACATCCGCGGCTGACCGGCGCGCTGTCGCTGGACGCGGCAATAACCACCTTCTCCGGCGGCAGCTATCTCCCGGCGTCAACGCTGAAATTTGCTCTCGACGGTCGCGACCCGACATGGTTCCAGTTCACCGGCGCCCTGCACGCCGAGGCTATTGGCCCGGTGCGGCTGACCGGGCGCTGGGATGGCGAACGGCTGCGCGGCCAGGCGTGGTGGCCAAAACAGTCGCTGACGGTGTTCCAGCCGCTGGTGCCGCCGGACTGGAAGATGAACCTCCGGGAAGGCAGCCTCTATGCCCAGGTGGCCTTTTCAGCGGCAGCCGGGCAGGGATTTGAGGCGGGCGGCCATGGTGTGCTGAAGGGCGGCAGCGCCTGGATGCCGGATAATCAGATTAACGGCGTCGACTTCGTACTGCCATTCCGTTTCAGCGACGGCCACTGGCAGCTGGGCACCCGTCGCCCGGTCTCCCTGCGCATTGGCGAAATCGTCAACCAGGTCACCGCGCGCAACCTGACGGCGGACCTGCAGGGTACCTGGCCGTGGAGTGAGGCCAATCCGCTGCAGCTCAGCGACGTCAGCGTCGATCTGTTAGGCGGTAAGCTGACGCTGCTGCAGCTGCGCATGCCGCAGCGCGACCCGGCGCTGATCCGCCTGCAGCATATCTCCAGCAGCGAGCTGACCAGCGCGGTCAAAGTGAAGCAGTTCGCCATGTCCGGGGCGGTGAGCGGCGCGCTGCCGCTGTGGCTGGAAAATAACCAGTGGATTATCCACGACGGCTGGCTGCGTAATGACGGGCCGATGACCCTGCGACTGGATAAAGACACCGCCGATGCGCTGGTGGCGGACAACGTCTCCGCCGGGGCGGCGATCAACTGGCTGCGCTATATGAAGATCTCCCGCTCTTCGACGCGGATTAATCTCGATAATCTGGGCGTGCTGACGCTAAAGGCTACCATTAACGGCACCAGCCGGGTGGAAGGGAAAAGCAGTACCGTGCAGCTAAACTACGCTCATGAAGAGAATATTTTCGATCTGTGGCGCAGTTTACGCTTTGGCGACAATTTACAGGCGTGGCTCGAACAGAATGCCATGCTGCCCGTGCGGCGCTGTACGGACGGTAAGACGTGTAAGGAACCTAAATGAAGAAGCTGTTACTGGCCATGGTGGCGTCGATGCTGCTCGCCGGCTGTACGCCGCGCATCGAAATCGCGGCATCGAAAGAGCCCATCACCATCAATATGAATGTCAAAATTGAGCATGAGATCCATATCAAGGTCGATAAGGATGTGGAAAATCTGCTGAAATCCCGCAGCGATCTGTTCTGAGGCGACGATGAGAAAACGACTGTTAAGCGCAGCGCTGGCGCTGACCTTACTCAGCGCGCCCGCGCTGGCGTTGACCCTGAGCGAAGCGCGTCAGCAGGGGCGGGTAGGGGAGACGCTGAACGGCTATCTGGCGCCGCTGCGCCAGGATAAAGAGACCTTAGCGCTGGTGAAGCAGATCAATGCCGCGCGCAGCGAAAGCTACCAGCAGCTGGCCGATGACAACAATCTGCCGGTGGATGAAGTGGCGAAAATGGCCGGGCAGAAGCTGGTGGCCCGCGCGCAGCCCGGGGAGTACGTCCAGGGGCTGAACGGCCAGTGGCGGCGCAAATAATTAGCGACAGCGCTTACGGTATTCCCCCGGCGAGACGCCAAAGCGCTGTTTAAAGGCGGTGGAGAAATGGCTGTGATCGCTGAAGCCCCAGCGGTAGCCGATCCCCGCCAGCTTTTCGTCGTCATGAACGTTCTGTAGCGCCCGTGCGCACAAATCCAGCCGTCGGTTCTTAATATACTGCGCCACCACCAGCCCTTTGTCGGCAAACAGCCGGTAGAGACTGCGTACCGACATCCCCGTCTCGCTGGCCAGCCACTCCGGGCGTAAATGCTCCGACTGAATGGACGCATCGATTAAGGCAATAATCTTCTGAAACTGCTTTTCCCGCCGGGAAGGCGTGGGCTCGCGCTGATGCAGCACCGGGCGCAACAGGCAGGCTATTGCCTCCAGCGCCGCTTCGCTCTCGCTGGCAGAGAGCGCCGTGCCGCCCATGCTTTCCAGCAGCAGGCGCTGGCTGAGCTGCACCATCGGCAGGGATTTGTCCAGCCGGCAGGCGGTGGCGATGTCGCCTGACGGCGCCACCCGCTGGCGCGGCAGCAGCAGCGAGGCCTGACGCGAGGTCTGCTGCCAGACAATCGAGCACGGGCGGGCGGCGTCGATTAACGTGATATCGCCCGGCGCCAGCGTTACCTGGCGATCGTCCTGTTCGATGATGGCTTCGCCGGCGAGCTGAAACACGGTATAAAACCAGGCGTCGTTATCCCGTTTTATCTCATCGCGGGTGCGGTAGAGATTGACGCCGGCGGCGGTGACGGTACTCACTTTAAGGCTACCGGCATAGCGAGCGTCAATTTCGCCGTGGAAGCGTCCCTCCAGCGGCCGGGCGGCAAAATGCCCGCAGACCTGATTGATCGTCGCCAGCCAGCGCTGGTACGCCAGCCCCCCCTCTGCCGTGGTGATCATTCGCCGTCTCCCTGTGAAAACAATGTGTCTGCATTGTTGCATTTATGTCGCCTCAGGCAAGGGTGCGATGACGGGTATATGAAAGAACTATTACCCGCGGCACATTTCTGCGCGGGCAGACGACGGAATTGCGGTGACTGTCACAGCGGCGCAAACGAATGTCACGGAGAAAAAAGCGCCAGCCGCCAAGCGGACATAGACTGAAAGCACTATCCGCGAAGAATAAGGAAAGGGTATGTCCAGCTCTCAGATAGCGCTGCTTGCCAGCGTCCAGCAGTTCTTAGACCGTCAGCATGGCCTGTATATCGACGGCGCTCCCTGCGATGCGCAGAGCGAAAACCGGTTAACCGTCTGGGATCCGGCCACCGGGCAGGCGATTGCCACCACCGCCGACGCCAGCCCGGCGGATGTCGATCGGGCGGTGATGTCCGCCTGGCGCGCTTTTGTCGATCGCCGCTGGGCCGGGCGCACTCCGGCCGACCGTGAACGCATCCTGTTGCGTTTTGCCGATCTGGTGGAGCAGCACGGCGAAGAGCTGGCGCAACTGGAAACCCTCGAGCAGGGCAAATCCATTGCGATCTCCCGCGCCTTTGAGGTTGGCTGCACCCTGAACTGGATGCGCTACACCGCGGGGCTGTCCACCAAGATCAGCGGCCGGACGCTGGACGTTTCGATCCCCTTCCCGCAAGGGGCGCGTTACCAGGCGTGGACCAAAAAAGAGCCGGTCGGGGTGGTGGCGGGCATCGTCCCGTGGAATTTCCCGCTGATGATCGGCATGTGGAAGGCCATGCCGGCGCTGGCGGCGGGCTGTTCGATCGTTATCAAACCCTCAGAAACCACCCCGCTGACCCTGCTGCGGGTGGCGGAGCTGGCGACCCAGGCGGGCATTCCTGACGGGGTGTTTAACGTGGTCACCGGCAGCGGCGCCGGTTGCGGCGCGGCGCTGACCGCCCATCCGCAGGTGGCGAAGGTCAGTTTTACCGGCTCGACGGCGACCGGGAAACAGATTGCCCGCGTGGCCGCCGACCGCCTGACCCGCGTGACGCTGGAGCTGGGCGGCAAGAACCCGGCGATTGTGCTCAAAGATGCCGATCCCCAGTGGGTTATTGAGGGGCTGATGACCGGTAGCTTCCTCAATCAGGGACAGGTCTGTGCCGCCAGCTCGCGGATCTATATCGAAGCGCCGCTGTTTGACACCCTGGTCAGCGGTTTCGAGCAGGCGGTGAAATCGCTGCAGGTGGGGCCGGGGATGCAGGAGACGGCGCAGATCAACCCGGTGGTCTCCCGGGCCCACTGTGACAAGGTGGCGGCCTACCTCGAAGAGGCTCGCCAGCAGAAGGCAGAGCTTATCAGCGGCAGTACCGGACCGGATACGGGGGGGTACTATATTCCGCCGACGCTGGTGGTTAACCCGGACGCCGGACTGCGCCTCACCCGTGAGGAGGTGTTTGGCCCGGTGGTGAACCTGGTGCGGGTGGCCGACGGCGAGGAGGCGCTGCGCCTGGCCAACGACAGCGATTTTGGTCTGACCGCCAGCGTCTGGACCCGCGATCTGACCCAGGCCCTGAACTACACCGACCGTCTGCAGGCGGGGACGGTGTGGGTCAACAGCCATACCCTGATTGACGCCAACCTGCCTTTCGGCGGCATGAAGCAGTCCGGTACCGGGCGCGATTTCGGCCCTGACTGGCTCGACGGCTGGTGCGAAACCAAATCCGTCTGCGTACGTTACTAATCCTCTGTCGGGAAAGGCGAAGGGCCTTTCCCGCTGCGCCGCTTGCCGACCTCCGGTCTTTCCCGCTACTGTGGAGGGCACTCTTTGCCCAACCAGGGCGGTGAATCACCCGGAGGTCTTCGGCATGACAGCATTTCCTAAGGTTGCACTTATTGGTCCCGGCGCCATCGGCACGACGATCGCCGCCGCCCTGTTTGAGGTGGGGAGGGCGCCGATGGTCTGCGGGCGTACCGCCCATTCGGCGCTGGTGCTGCGCACTGACGAGGGCGAGATCGTGGTGCCCGGCCCGGTGCATACCGACCCGACGGCGATAGCCGCCCCCTTCGACCTGGTGTTTGTCGCGGTGAAAACCACCCAGACGGAGGCCATCGCCCCCTGGCTGACGGCCCTGTGTTCCGCAGACACCGTGGTGTGCGTGCTGCAAAACGGCGTTGAGCAGCGCCAGCAGTTTGCCCCCCTGACCGGCGGCGCGACGGTGCTGCCCTCGGTGGTCTGGTTTCCGGCGCAGCGCGATGCCGATGCCTCTGTCTGGCTGCGCGCCACGCCGCGACTGACCCTCCCGGATCTGCCGGGGGCAGAGCGAGTGCAGCAGGCGCTGGCGGGGACCCGCTGCGCGGTGGAGCTGGCGGCGGACTTTATCACCGTGGCCTGGCGCAAACTGTTGCAGAACGCCGTCGCCGGACTGATGGTGCTGACCGGACGCCGCGCCGGGATGTTCGCCCGGGAGGAGATCACTGCCCTCGGACTGGCTTATCTGCACGAATGTCTGCTGGTAGCGCGGGCGGAAGGGGCCGCCCTGGGCGACAGCGTGCCGCAGGAGATTATCGCCGGCTTTCACCGGGCGCCTGCCGACTTAAGCACCTCTATTCTGATCGATCGCCTCAATGGCCGGCCGCTGGAGTGGGATATTCGTAACGGCGTGGTGCAGCGTCGCGGGCGTCAGCACGGCATTCCGACACCGCTCAGCGATATCATCGTGCCGCTGCTGGCGGCGGCCAGCGACGGCCCGGGCTGACCCGGGCAGGGGCGGGGTTAGTCCACCAGGGAGGGATCGAGGTCGATCATCAACTGCTTCATTTCGGCAAAATGCTGCCGCGAGAAATCGGCAATCTTCTCCCAGTCCTGGGCGGTTTTTTCCGCCACCGCGTCTGACAGCACCTTCAGCGGCTGGCCGGTGGACCAGGCGGTGATCAGGATCTGACAGGCGCGCTCCAGGGTCCAGATATCATCGAACGCCTCGCCGATGGTCGGGGCAGTCACCAGCACCCCGTGATTCCCCATCAGCAGACGGCGTTTATCCGCCAGCAGGCCCGCCAGCCTGGCGCCTTCTGCCGCGGTGTCCGCCATCCCGCCGTACAGCGTATCGACGGCGACCCGGTTAAAATAGCGGGCGGTGTTCTGGTCGATGGGCAGGATCTGCGGCGTCGCCAGGCAGGCGAGGCTGGTGGTGTACACCGGGTGCAGATGCAGCACCACCCGCACGTCCGGGAGCCGCTGATGGATCTGCCCGTGAATAGCCCACGCGGTGGCATCGACGTCAGGGCGCGCGGCGCAACCTTCATCATCGGCGTTCAGCACCAGCAGATCGCTGGCGCGGATGCGCGAAAAGTGTTTCCACTTCGGGTTGAGTAAAAACGTTTTCCCGTCGGCGGAGAGCGCGGCGCTGAAATGGTTGGCCACCGCCTCATGCATGCCGAGATGGGCAATAATGCGAAAGGTGGCCGCCAGGTCGATGCGGATCTGCTCTTCATCGGTATCGCGCATGGGCATTACTCCGCTTTCGGCATCAGGGTCTGCAGATCGTCCGCCGTCGGCGCCTGGAAGTGATATTTCTTCAGCAGGGCGGCATATTCCGGCGTCGCGCTGTATTTTTTCAGCCCCTCTTCGAGGGCGGTTTTCACCTCAGTGTTGCCCTTTTTGACGCCAAAGCCGTTCAGCACCGGGTAGATCAGGGTGTCAGAGGAGATCACCACCCGGTCACCCAGCTTTTCCACCACCCCGCGCGCCACGGCGGCGTCGGTGATCTGCGCATCGACGGCGCGCGACAGCAGCGCCTGGGTGGTCTGCGGGTCGGTGGTATAAACGCTCAGCGCAATCGGCTGCAGCCCCTTCTTCACGCAGTAGTCGGTGGAGAGCTTTTGCAGTTGAGCCAGCCAGGAGGTGGCGCCCATCGAGCCGATTTTATGGCCGCAGAACGCTTCCGGGGTCTTAGGCTGGTAGTTGTCGCCTTTGCGGGCGAGGATCGCTTCCCCACTTTTCAGGTACGGCACCATATCGATCACCTTCAGGCGTTCGGCGGTAATGTACATCGACGAGTTGGTGATATCGAAGCGCCCGCCCTGCAGCCCGGGGATCAGGTTGGGGAAACGGGTATCGATATTCACTGCTTCACGGCCCATAGTCTTCGCCAGACCATCGAGCAGCTCGATGTCAAACCCGGCCGGCTTATTGTTCTCCATGTACTCGTAGGGGAAAAAGGTCATGTCCGAACCGGCGGTGATTTTGCCGTTTTGCTGAAAAGCCAGCGCGCTAAAAGATGTCAGCGCGCCGGCTGCGCAGAGCAGCAGGGCCAGCGGGCGTGGTGCGAAAAAGCGTGTCATAAAACCTCCGGAGGGTGGGCAAATTACATGCTGGCGCGATCGGCACCGGCCTGCTGAACGAAAAATGAAGCGCCGCGCGGCTTTTGCGGCAGACGAAGCTGATTGCCGGTGCTGCGCACCAGGCCGCTCTCTTCTCCGGCGACCAGCTGGCCGGCATGGCGGCTCGGCAGCGGGTTTTCGCCGTAGGGTAGCGCATCCTCCGCAGCGTAGACGCTGATGAACAGGGTGCGCGGCAGGGCGGTCTCGTTGGGGCTGGAGGCGTGCAGCAGGCGGGTATGCATAAAGCAGACGGAGCCCGCCGGGCCAAAACAGGCCTGCGGCTGCTGGCAGTGGGCGGTCACCACGTCGTCATCCACCGCGCCGGTAAAGCGTCCCTCCTGCCAGTGGGACCACAGCGGCCCCTGATGGCTGCCCGGCACCACGTTGAGCGGGCCATTCTCTGGCGTCACCTCGCTGACCATCAGCAGGGCGGTGATAATGTCGTCATTGCTGTGCGGGGTGAAGAGGAAATCCTGATGCCATTTCACCTCGGTGGCGGTGTGCGGCAGCTTGGAGTTAATTTTGCTGTGATGAAAACGGGTACCGCTGCCGCCGATCAGCTGCGCGGCGATGGTCGCCATCCGCGAATTCAGCGCGGTGTAGCGATAGGCCTCGGAGATCTCCGTCGGGGAGGCGACCCGGCGCAGCGACGGATGGTCAGGCGCATGGTCGCGCTCGATATCGAAGCGCGGCCGCCCGTCGAGGGTTTCTCCCCACACCGTCGCGTGACCGCGGCTCTCCTCCACCCAGCCGTCGAAATCGCTCTGCAGGGCGGCGATCTCCGTCGCGGAAAGCACCCCTTCGACCACCAGAAAACCCTGCTGATGAAACTGATCAATTTGCCACTGCGCAATCATAATTTTTCCTCTTCACGTCCCGATAGTTAAGCCAGAGAAACATCTTTGAGAAAGGCCTCGACGCGCGGGTGTTGCCCGCTGCGCATCGCCTGCGGCGTGTCATCGCACACCACCCGGCCTTTCTCCATAAACACGATCCGGTCGGATACTTTGAAGGCGAAGTTCATCTCGTGGGTGACGATGACCATGGTGATGCCTTCGTGGGCCAGGGATTCGATAACCTGCAGCACTTCATTCACCTTTTCCGGATCCAGCGCCGAGGTGGGCTCATCGAACAGCATGATCTGCGGACGCATCATCAGGGCGCGGGCGATCGCCACCCGCTGCTGCTGACCGCCGGAGAGCTGGTGCGGATACTTCCAGGCGTGCTCCAGCATGCCCACTTTGTGCAGCAGTTCGCAGGCGTGCTGGCGCAGCTCCGCGTCACTTGCCAGGCGGTGATAGCGCGGGGCCAGCAGCAGATTGCCGAACACCGTCAGGTGCGGGAACAGGTTGAAGCTCTGGAACACCATGCCGATGTTCAGGCGATGTTCGGCATTCTCCATAAAGCGCGGCTTCTGCTGTCCCTGGCGGTCGAGGTGAATAAAGGGTTGGCCGTTGATCTGAATTTCACCGTTGTCGATCTGCTCAAGACCATTCAGCAGGCGAATGAGGGTGGTTTTCCCCGAGCCCGACGGGCCGATGACCGAGACCACCTCGCCGGGCTGGATCTGCAGGCTTACCGCCCCCAGCACTTCGACGTTGTTGTAGGCCTTATGCAGCTTAGAGGCCTGCAGCGCCGGTTCATGACTCGGGGTAACGCTGCGCGCCATCGCCGGGCGGCGGGCGCTGGCCAGCCGCTGCATCTCGGCATCCACCGGACGGGCGGTGTTGCGCTGGGTCACGTCAAGGTAGTTCTCCAGCCGTTTCAGCAGAAAATCGAACACCGTGACGATAAAGATGTAATACAGCGCCACTGCCGTCATGGTCTCCATGACCAGAAAGTTCTGCGAGTAGAGCTGCTGGCCGACCATCAATATTTCGGTCAGGGAGATCACCGACACCAGCGAACTGAGCTTCACGATGGCGATATATTCATTGGCCAGCGCCGGCAGGGCGACGCGCAGCGCCTGAGGGATGATCACTCGCCACTGGATCCCGGCGTAGCGTAAACCCAGGGCCCGCGCGGCTTCGCTCTGCCCGCGAGGGATGGAGAGCAACCCGCCGCGGTGGATCTCGGCGATATAGGCCGCTTCGCTGAGAACCATCGCCAGCAGGCCGGCCCAGAAGGGATCGTTGAGCACCGGGGCGAAGGAGGGCAGCGCCTGCGGCATGTTGTAGACAAAAATCAGCAGGACCAGCAGCGGCATACTGCGAAATAACCAAATATACAGCCGGGCAGGGGTGGATAACCAGCCGCGCGGCGACTGTTTGGCCAGCGCCAGAATAAATCCGAGCACAATACTGCAGCCCCAGGTCAGCAGACTTAATTTAATGACGGTCCAGGTGGCCCACCAAAAATCGGCATCGCTGAGCAGGCTTAACATGTAGTTCCAGTTAAACGTCATGGGCTATTTCACTCGTCATAATTATCAAAAATGAAAGTGGCTCGGCTGTGCCGTAATGGGGCGCCACCGTTATTCATCGTGCGAATACACTATGCTGGCAGGAAGCTTTCAGAGGCAATTAGTAAATTTTTGGCCTTTAAGTTTAAAAAAACTATACAGCGATATTAACGATATGGAATTTAAAGTGATTGTTAAGATACTTTGCGTAAACAATTTAAAAACAATGACTGTAATTCAATAACTCTATTTTGTGGGGGAAAGGTATTTTGCGCGAAACTGGGGCGACCGCTGCCTGCCCAATGTGCAGCGTGATGCATGATGGTGCAACGGCGGAAATAAACGATGCAGACGCAGAGCGATAAAAAATATTGTTGCCCCCTGGCGGGCAATGCGCCGCTCTTTTCCGCGGGTGGCACGCGGATTGCTTGCGACGTAGAGGAAAACTATTCCGCCTGTGCGCCGGACCATATTTTATCAATGGTGATGCTATGAACCGATTTACCCTGAAGCAGCTCAAATATTTCGTCACCGTGGTGGAGACGGAGAGTATCGCCGAGGCCTCCCGCCAGCTGCACATTGCGCAGCCGTCGATTTCGATTGCCATCAAGAATCTGGAGAGCACCTTCGACCAGCAGCTGTTTATTCGCCACCATGCGCAGGGCGTTTCGCTCACCTCCAGCGGCCGGCGGATCTACGATAAAGCGAAAGAGTTGCTGCGCCTGTCCTGGGAGTTCGAACAGAATTCGCGAGCGGATAAAGAGCTGGTTTCCGGCATGATCTCCATCGGTTGCTTTGAATCGGTGGCCCCGCTGTATATGCCGAAGCTGGTGGCCGGGTTTAGAAAATGCTACCCGGACATCACCCTGCAGTTGTACGACGGCGAACAGCATGAGCTGATGCATGGCCTGCACCGCGGCCGCTTCGACCTGGCGCTGGTTTACGATCTGGAGCTTGGTCATTCGATCAATAAAGAGCGGCTCAATGCCCCGCATAAACCCTACGCGCTGCTGCCCGCCGCGCATCCGCTGGCGCAAAAGGCGCAGGTGACGCTGCAGGAGCTGAGCCGCGAACCGATGATCCTCCTCGATGCGGTCCCGAGTAAAAATTATTTTATCTCCATCTTTAAGGAAAAGGGTTATCACCCGGAAGTGGCTTACAGCTCCCCCTCCATTGAAATGGTGCGCTGTATGGTGGGCCAGGGGCTGGGTTTTTCGGTGCTGGTCACCCGGCCCTGCTGCGATATGACCTATGATGGCGAAAGGGTGGTGCAGCGGGATATTGCCGATGAGATGCCCGCCTCGACCTTAATTATGGCGCATCTCGCAAATAATGAACCCACGCGGCCGACGCAACTGTTTATGGATTATTGTCGCAGTATTGAATTAACCCCAACTCACGCCTGAAATAATGCCTGTCGATCCGGCAGGCATTATTTTTTGTCGTCACTCAGCCTCGTAAATTTCTATTCAGTCGATCGTTTTATAATATTTTACCAATTCGTCACAGTTAAATAACCTGAAAGCCGTCAATTCCGGCGACGTCGTCGGCAACTGTGCTTGAAGGATAGCGAAATGACTGAACAGATTACCGAGATCGATACCCTGGTGGTGGGCGCGGGGCAGGCGGGCGTCGCCATGAGCGAGCATCTGACCCGGCTGGATATCCCCCACCTGGTGCTGGAAAAGCAGGGTATTGCCCAGGCCTGGCGCAGCGGACGCTGGGATTCGCTGGTCGCCAACGGTCCGGCCTGGCACGATCGGTTCCCGGGCATGGTGTTCCCGGACTGCCCGGCAGACAGCTTTGTCGGCAAAGAGCAGGTGGCAGACTATTTTGCCGCCTATGCCCGCAGCTTCAATGCGCCGATCCGTACCGGGGTGGAGGTCTTCAGCGCCGAACGCCTCGTCGGACGGCCGGGCTTTCGTGTCGACACCTCGCAGGGGGTGATTGAAGCGCAGCGCATCGTGGCGGCCACCGGGCCGTTTCAGCGGCCAGCGATCCCGGCCATCGCCCCGCAGAGTCCGGCTATTCACCAGCTCCACTCCGCGCACTATTTTAACCCGCAGCAGCTACCGGAGGGCGGTGTGCTGGTGATTGGCGCAGGTTCCTCCGGCGTGCAGATTGCCGATGAGCTACAGCGAGCCGGACGCGCGGTGTGGCTGTCGGTGGGAGCGCACGACCGCCCGCCGCGTCGCTATCGTCAGCGCGATTTTTGCTGGTGGCTCGGGGTGCTGGGAATGTGGGATGCCGCGGCCAATGCGCCGGGTAAAGAGCATGTCACTATCGCGGTGAGCGGCGCGCGCGGCGGCCATACCGTCGATTTTCGCCAGCTGGCGCATCAGGGGGTCACGTTAGTGGGGCAGACCCGTGGCTTTGACGGTGACAAAGCACTGTTTCACCACGACCTGGCGGAGAATATCCGCCGCGGCGATGCCTCCTACCTTGCGCTGCTCGACGCCGCGGACGCGTGGGTGGCCCGCAACGGTATGGACCTGCCCGAAGAGCCCTCCGCCCGCGAATTTCTGCCCGATCCGGCCTGCGTTACCGACCCGCTGCTCAGTCTCAATCTGGCGGAGGCCGGGATCGGCACCATCATCTGGGCGACGGGCTACACCACCGACTATCGCTGGCTGAAGGTCAACGCCTTCGATGACGCACAGCGGCCACAGCATCACCGCGGCGTATCGACGGAGCCGGGCGTCTATTTCCTCGGCCTGCCTTGGCTCTCGCGGCGCGGGTCCACCTTTATCTGGGGCGTCTGGCACGATGCCAAATATATTGCCGACCAGATCGCCATTCAGCGCCAGTACCAGCGTTACCAGCCGTCCTGTTAACCGTTGTCCGTAAGGAGTGCTTTGATGCCAACTCATACCCGTATTCGCATGTTTAACACCAAAGAGACCTACCCGAACCAGGCGCTGAACAACGATCTGTGCCAGGCGGTGCGGGCCGGCAATACCGTCTACGTTCGCGGCCAGGTTGGCACCGATTTCGCCGGCAATCTGATTGGCCTTGGCGACCCGCGGGCGCAGGCGGAGCAGGCGATGAAGAATGTCGCGCAGTTGCTGAAAGAGGCCGGCAGCGACCTCTCGCATATCGTCAAGACCACCACTTATCTGATCGATCCCCGCTATCGCGAGCCGGTCTATCAGGAGGTGGGCAAATGGTTGAAAGGCGTCTTTCCCATCTCCACCGGGGTGGTGGTGTCGGCCCTCGCGCAGCCGCAGTGGCTGATGGAGATTGACGTCACGGCGGTGATCCCTGACGACTGGCAGGGGGAGGCGGCGGAATGACTCTCTCTATTAGCGCCCGCTGCCCGGAATCAGGTCAGCTGGGCATTGCCATTAGTTCGTCAAGCATGGCCGTGGGATCGCGCTGTCCGTGGCTATTGCCTGGCGTTGGCGCGGTCGCCAGTCAGAACATCACGTTACCGTCGCTGGGGCCGCAGATCCTCAGCGCGCTCGAGGCGGGGGCCAGCGTTGGGCAGGCCCTGAAGCAGGCTCTGGCGGAGGACCGCTTCCGCGAATATCGCCAGGTCGCGGCGATTGACGCCAACGGTGAAGTGGCGGCGTTCAGCGGGGAACATACTCTCGGGATCGGTGGCACCCTTGCGGGAGATAACTGCGTGGCGGCGGGCAACATGCTGGCCAGTCACGAGGTGATCGCCGCGATGGTGGCCGCCTTCGAGGCGGCCACCGGTGAACTGGCCAGCCGGCTGCTGGCCGGGCTGCGCGCAGGGATTGCCGCCGGGGGCGAGGCCGGCCCGGTCCACTCGGCGGCGGTGAAGGTGGTGGACGATTACCCGTGGCCGGTGGTCGATCTGCGCATTGACTGGGCGGAGACGGATCCGCTGGCGGCCCTTGAGCAACTGTGGCTGGCCTGGGAGCCGCAAATGGACGCCTATATTACCCGGGCGCTCGACCCGCGCGAGGCGCCCGCCTATGGCGTCCCCGGCGATGAATAACATCCTCGCCGCGCTGCTGGCCTTTGATACCACCAGCCGCCATTCGAACCTGGCGATGATCGACTGGATCGCCGATTTTCTCGCTGACCGCGGCGTGGCGTCGCGTCGTTTTTATGACCCGTCGGGCGGCAAGGCCAATCTCTACGCCCGGCTGGGGCCGTCCGGTGGCGGTGGGGTAATGCTCTCGGGCCACACCGACGTGGTCCCGGTGGACGGCCAGGCCTGGAGCGTGCCGCCGTTCAGCCTGACCGAGCGCGATGGCCGCTACTATGGCCGCGGCAGCGCTGATATGAAGGGGTTTCTCGCCTGCGTGCTGGCGGCAGTGGATGACTTTCTGGCGGCGCCGCTGCGCATGCCACTGCATCTGGCCTTCTCTTATGACGAAGAGGTCGGCTGTCTCGGCGTGCGCAGCCTGGTGGATTTTCTGCAGGCCTCACCGGAGAAACCGGCGCTGTGCCTCATCGGCGAGCCGACGGAGATGCAGCCGGTGTTCGGACATAAAGGCAAACTGGCCATGCGCTGCTGCATCGAGGGGCAGGCCTGCCATTCGGCCTATGCCCCGCAGGGGGTGAACGCTATCCGCTACGCGGCGAGGCTGATCAACCATCTGGATCGGCTGGGCGCGCGTCTGGCCCGGCAGCAGGACAGCCGCTTTTCGCCGCCCTTCAGCACGCTGCAGGTGGGCACCATTCAGGGTGGGGCGGCGCTGAACATTGTTCCGCAGTCCTGCCGCTTTGATTTTGAGATCCGCTACCTGCCGGGGATGCGTCCCGAAGCGGTCACCGAGGCGCTGGCGGCCTACGCCCGTCGCCAGCTGCTGCCTGAGATGCGCCGGGTCGGCAGCGGGAGCGACATCCAGTTCCAGCTGTTAAGCCACTATCCGCCGCTGCTCAGCGATCCGCTGTCCGACTTCGCCCGCTGGCTGTCACAGTGGTGCGGCAGCGATCGCTTCTCCACCGTGGCGTTCGGCACCGAAGGGGGGCTGTTCGATGAGATGGGCGTCGCGACCCTGGTCTGCGGACCGGGCAGCATGGCCCAGGGCCATAAGGCCGATGAGTACATCAGCATCGCGCAGACCGAGCGCTGTATGAGGATGCTGAGACAGCTTTGCGCGTGGATGCGTGCCGAACCGGCGGAACCGCTCACCTGATCCCTCAACACAGGAACCCAAGCGATGCACAATCAACACTCTCCCCACATCGATCAAGCGACCATCGACCGCTGGCAGGCGGATGGCGCGGTGTTATTAAAAGGCGTCTTTACCCCCTGGGTCGATCGCCTCGCCGAGGGGGTCACGGCGCTGATGGCCAGCCCCAGCGAGTATGGTCATGCGCGCACGGTGATCCCCAAAGATGGTTCGCCGCCTTTTTTTCAGGACTACTGCAACTGGTCGCGGATCCCGGCGTTTAGCGAGTTTGTCTTTCAGTCAGCGGCCGCCGAGATCGCGGCGGCGCTGATGCAGTCGCAGACGGCGAAATTTTTCCATGAACATACGCTGGTCAAACCGGCCGGAGGCAGCACGGTGACTCCCTGGCATCATGACCAGCCTTACTATTGCGTCTCCGGCAGGCAGAACGTCAGCTTCTGGATCCCGCTGGACCCGGTGGCGGAGGCCACTTCGCTGCGCTGCATTCGCGGGTCGCATCGCTGGGAGGAGGAGTTCAGTCCTACCCGTTTCAATGGCACTAAGCTTTACGAGCACACCCGGTTCAGCGCGCTGCCGGATATCGACGCCCATGAGGACGAATACGATATCGTCAGCTGGGCGCTGGAGCCGGGGGATGCGGTGGCCTTCCATTTCCGCACCGTCCATGGCGCCCGCGGCAACCCCGGCGCGCGGGCGCGACGGGTCTTCTCCGCCCGCTGGGTGGGGGATGACGCCGCGTTTGCCGATCGCGGTGGCGTGACATCGCCACCGTTCCCCGAGCTGACCCTGCGGGACGGCGACCCGCTGGATTCCCCGCTGTTCCCCCAGGTTTGGCCGCGGGCGTGAGCCACTGGCGGCGGGATCTGCTATGATCCCGCCTTTCGCTGTCTGGAGCCTGTCGATGTTCAACGACGCCATTGTTTATGATCGCTACGGGCCGCCGGCCGCCGTGCTGACCCTGAAACGCCTGCCGCTGGCGCCGCTGGCGGGCGGACGGGTGCGGGTCAGGATGCGCTATGCCCCGGTGAATCCCTCGGATTTGATCCCCGTGACCGGCGCCTATCGCCACCGCACCCGACTGCCGGCCGTCGCCGGCTATGAAGGCCTTGGCGAGGTGGTCGCCGCGCCATACGGCAGCCGGCTGTCCGCGGGACAGCGGGTACTGCCTCTGCGCGGAGGCGGCACCTGGCAGCGGTTTATCGATCTGGATGAGACCTGGCTGGTGCCGGTGCCGCCAGCGGTTGACGATCTGCTGGCCGCCCGCGGGTATATCAATCCGCTGACGGCTATGCTGATGCTCAAGCGCTGGCCGGTTGCCGGAAAACACCTTGTGCTGACCGCGGCATCGTCCTCCTGCGCCAGTCTGCTGGGACAGTGGGCGCTGGCGATGGGCGCCCGCTCGGTGAGCGGGATTATTCGCTCGCCGCAGCACCGGGCGCGCCTGGAACAGGCCGGGATCTATCCGATCCTCGATACCGACCGGGCGCTGATGGAGAAGGTCAGCCAGCACAGCGATCTGGTGTTTGACGCGGTGGGCGGCGAACTGGCGAATACGCTGCTGTCGGTGCTGCCCGCATCGTCGATCCTGATCTCCTATGGGCTGTTATCCGGGCAGCCGCTGACCCAGACGCGCGGTAGCGCGACGGTGCGCAAGTTTCATCTGCGGGAGGCGCTGCCGACACTCAGCGTGGCGGCGTGGCGGGCGGCGTTCGACGAAATCTGGCAGCGCCTGCCGACGACCACGCAGCCGCCGGCCCGGCGAATCGCGTTGAACGACTGGCGGGAGGCGATTGCCGCCGCCGGCCAGCCGGGCAGAGGCGGTAAAATCCTGCTCGATTTCACCGCGGGTTAAGATTACTTTTTCTTCTCGCCAAGCGTTGGGGTTTCGTCAAAGAAGTTCCACGGCTTGAGCAGGGCGTGCGCCCACTCGGTCGGCATGATTGGCCACTCTTCGGCGCGCGCCACGTGGGTGGTGCCGGTGGTGATCCACACGACGTCGTCGTGGTTGGTCAGCGACTCATCATCCTTCGCGTACTGGCCTAAGCCAGTATCCTGGGCGGAGCGGTTCGGGTATTTCCCCTCCGGATAACGCTCTGTCGGGTGGTAGCGCGTCACCCATAGCTGTTTATCCATAAAGCTCAGACGATGATAGATCCACTCGTCCGGGGCGAACTTCGCGCCGGTCGCCGCCGGGTGCGTGCCGCCGGCATAAGGGATAATCTGATAAGAGACCGGGTTACCCATGCGGTTCTCTTTGCTGGTGTTGCTCAGCAGGCGAATGGTGCCCGGGTCGAATTTCTGCGCCGCTTTCTGCTCGCTGTCAATGGTGTACTGATTCACCTGCATGGTACTGGTGCGCGGGCCGCCGGCGGTGTTGGGCTTCACTTCCGGGTCCATCGCCACCAGGGTGTTGTTTTCGCCGTCCACGTCGAGGTCGAGGCGGAAATTATAAATATGCTGGTGGGTGGTGCCGACAATATTATGGTCGATCAGCGTCCCGTAGCGGGTATCCTCTTTGGCGCTGGGGTCATGCATGGTCTTCGCCAGCACGCCTTTTACCGCTTCAATCCCGGTGGCGCCGGCGTCGATGCCGATGGTGCCGTTGTCGTGGAACACCCAGTCAAAGATATAATCATAGTTCCCGACGGTACTGATCCAGCGCACCACCAGCTCCCGGCGCTCGGTACTGACGTTAGGTTTGCCCATTTCCAGATGCTTATATTCCGGCCCGGCATAGCGTTCGAATAGGGCGACCGCGCCTGGAATCGTGGTCGGTTTGCCGGTGTAATCGGCGATGGTTTCATCCAGCAGTACCGCATTCGATGGCGCATCTTTGCCGCGGACAATCGGCGAGGTCAGGGTGCCCATGCCGTAATCGCCGGAGTCGAGGTAGGCTTTGAAATACCAGCCGACGTCCGGGTCGCCGTAGGGCACGATCATCCCGCCGAGGGAACCTTCATACATCACCTGGCGTTTTGTGCCGTTATCGTTGTAAGTCACCGTCGAGAGAATGGGCCCGACGCGCGAGTTAAGGCGCAGATGGAAATCCCAGTTCCGCCAGTGGATGGTATCGCCGGTAATCGTATAGTTTTTGCCTTCCGGTTCGGTAATATCCAGCGGTTTCACCGCCGGGGCGTTGCGGTCTCGGCCATCATAAGGGCGCGGTTCCATTGGCACCGGGATCACCGGGCCTTCTTCAATTTTGATAATTTTCTTCGCTTCAAGGTCGACCACCGCCACCAGGTTTTCAATCGGGTGCGCCCAGTAGTTGCCGTCGCCGGTATCCAGATAACTGACGACCTTCAGCAGACGCGCATCCTGCTGCAGGCCATCTTTGCCATCAAAGTAGCCAACGGTGAGCGGGGTGGTGACCACTTTGCCAGGATCGGTGATACCGTGCTTTTTCAGCACCTCAGCGAATTCGCTGCTGGCATTGATAATGTTCTGCACGCTGACAAAATCATCGAGCAGCACCATCCCGTGGGCGCCTTTAACTGGCGTCCAGGAGAGGATTTTTTTGTTTTGCAGATCGACGACGGCTTCAATCACGTGTTTGCCATCGAGCATCACCACATCGGCGGTGCGCGGGGCATCAACGGGCGTTCCCTGCAGGGCAAAGGCCCATACCGCCGCCTTGTCCGGCTCGTGTAAGGAAATCTCCGTAAAGCGGGTATTCGGCTGGAACTCCGGCGCAGCTTTAACAATGGTCACCGCTTCACCGATTTCCGCCGCCGAGAGCGAGTTTAGCGGGTGAGGGCGCTTTTCCACCTGGAAGGTCTGATCGAGACCGGACTGGAACACATCGTTGATAAAGGTATCGGAGACCCAGGCTTTACCTTCCTTCATTACCACCGGCACCGGTAGATCAAGGGATTTGCCGTTGACGATCGCCGTTTTGGCGCCGGGCTTGACTTTGACGTAAGCGCCGTCTTTTATCAGGGTAAACATTTGCGCGTAGTCATCCCACTGCACATCGGCGCCGAATTCCTGCAGCGTTTTATCCAGCGGCACCATGTGGGCTTCGCTACCGTGAGCGAAGACCGGTGATTGCCAGGCGCAAATCACCGCGACAGCCAGCGCCAGCGCGGTTTTACGAGGGGAAAACATTAAGCCGTTTGCCATTGTGACCTCATCTTATTGTTGTGTTGTTATTGCCGCTGCGAATGTCGGCTTTGTTACGCTTACCCTAGCAGTCTGCTGCTCAGGAACGTTTGTTTGCTTTTGCCAGCTTGTTTGTCAGTTTTGCCAGACGGACGTAAAAAATGCCTCCGCAGAGGCATTGAGAACGTGCGCCGATTTTTTTGCCGGGTGGCGGCTGACGCCTTACCCGGCCTACCCAACCGGGTCTGACTGTCTGTAGGCCCGCGCAAGCGCAGCGCCGCCGGGCGATTTTTTTGCAGATTACGCCGGGAAATCTCCCTGCTGGCGCGCCACCAGGGTCAGAATGGAATACAGCGCCACCGCCTGCTGGTGCTGGTTGAAAATCTCCACCGCCCATTCCACCACGCCGGTGGCTTTCTCATCGGCGCTGCGCTGACGCTTAACGGTTTTCCGCTTACAGGTCAGGCGAACCTGAATGGTGTCTCCCGGTTTGACGGGTTCAATAAAGCGCAGGTTTTCCATGCCGTAGTTAGCGATAACCGGCCCGACCCCGGCATCGACGAACAGCCCGGCCGCTGCGGAGATCAGGAAATAGCCGTGAACCACCCGCTCGCCGAAAATCGACTCGGCGGCGGCGATTTTGTCCATATGCGCATAGAAATGGTCGCCGCTCAGGCAGGCGAAGTTAACGATATCCGCTTCGGTCAGGGTTCTGCGCGGGGTTAATAAGCTATCGCCAGGCTGGATCTCTTCGAAGTATTTACGGAACGGGTGAATGCGGTCTTCGCTAACCTGCGCGCCACGCACCCACTGCTGGCCGATGGTCGCCAGCATCGTTGGGCTGCCCTGGACCGCGGTACGCTGCATATAGTGTTTCACCGAGCGCAGCCCGCCAAGCTCTTCTCCGCCGCCAGCGCGGCCGGGGCCGCCGTGTACCAGCTGCGGCAGCGGCGAGCCGTGGCCGGTCGACTCTGCCGAGGACGCCTCGTTAAGGATCTGAATACGACCATGCGCGCGCGCGGCGCCAAGGATAAACTCGCGCGCCAGCTCGCCGCTGGCGGTGACCAACGTCCCGGCCAGACTGCCGCCGCCGGCGCGCGCCAGAGTCAGCGCATGCTGGCGGTCACGATATGGCATCAGCGTCGCCACCGGGCCAAAAGCTTCAATGGCGTGGACTGCCGGCGTTTCATCCGGCTGTGAGCAGTACAACAGGGTCGGCGGGAAGAATGCGCCGTCAGCATTAAGATCGGCCTGTCCGCCAAGCAGGGCTTCGCAGCCGGCGGCAATCAGTTTATTCACCTTATCCTGCACATCCTGACGCTGTTCGCTATTAACCAGGGCCCCCATTTTAACGCCCTCCTGCGCAGGGTCACCGACGGTTACTTTATGCAGGCGGGAGATCAGTGCATCGCTAACCGCATTAATCTGCGCCAGTGGCACAATGATTCTGCGGATAGCGGTACATTTTTGCCCGGCTTTCGCCGTCATCTCGCGGACCACTTCCCGAATAAACAGCGCGAATTCCGGTTGCTCCGGGGCGACATCTTCGCCTAATACGCAGCAGTTGAGCGAATCTGCTTCCATGGTAAAGGGAATGGATTTGGCCACCAGGTTAGGGTGCGACCGTAGCTGCTGGCCGGTGGCGGCAGAGCCGGTAAAGGTCACCACGTCCTGGCTATCGAGATGGTCGAGAAGATCGCCCGCGCCGCCGCAAATCAGGCTGATGGCGCCTTCCGGCACCAGGCCGCTGTCGACAATCGCTTTTACCATCGCCTGGGTGAGCTGGGCGGTAGCGGTTGCCGGTTTAATGATAGCCGGCATACCGGCAAGCCATGTGGGCGCCAGTTTTTCCAGCATTCCCCAGCACGGGAAGTTGAAGGCGTTGATATGTACGGCGACGCCCGACTTCGAGGTCAGCACGTGACGTGCGGCAAAACCGCCCTGTTTGGAGAGCGGAATGAGTTCGTCCTCCGGCCACAGGATATCGTCCGGCAGTTCGCGACTACCCAGCCCGGCATACGTGAACAAAGTACCGATACCGCCTTCAATATCCACCCAACTGTAGGCGCGGGTGGCGCCGGTTTGCGCCGAGATAGCGTAGAACTCGGCTTTCTGCTCCAGCAGGTGTTTCGCCACTGCTTTCAGCATCGCGCTACGTTCAATAAAGGTCATCGCCTGCAGGGCTTTGCCACCGCGTTCAATCGCGAAGCGGCGCGCCTGCGCCATATCCAGTCCTTCACTGGTCACCTCCCAAAGCGCCGCGCCGGTAATGGCGTGATGGATAGTACGGGCGCGGCCCCGGCCGGTCTGCCAGGCGCCGGATAAGTAACTGGCTAACTGCTGCATCGCAAATCTCCAAATATGTTACGTGTGATATCTATAAATAGTTCTTTTATGAATCATAAAAATCAAGCCCGTATTTAATATTTTATTAACATTGTGATCGGTGGTTAATTGGCTGTTGTGCTTATATCGCTGTTTTATCTGCCATTTACAAAAGGTTTTGCGGTTATCATCACAAAAAGAATAAACAAAATTTGTGGTTTTATTTAACCAATATGTAACCTTCAATAAACAAAGTGATTCACATAAATGTTTTTGTTGTGAATATCGGAATCATAAAGGTGATGACGTGACAGAAGAACAACGCTTTGACCAGCGCATCGCGCAGGAAACGGCCATCGAACCGCAGGACTGGATGCCGGATGCCTATCGTAAGACCTTGATTCGGCAGATAGGCCAGCACGCGCACTCGGAAATTGTCGGCATGCTGCCGGAAGGCAACTGGATCACCCGCGCGCCGACGCTGCGCCGCAAAGCGATCCTGCTGGCTAAGGTACAGGATGAGGCCGGGCATGGGCTTTATCTCTATAGCGCCGCGGAAACGCTGGGCTGCGCGCGGGAAGACCTGTATCAGAAAATGCTCGATGGGCAGATGAAATACTCCTCCATTTTTAACTACCCGACCCTCAGCTGGGCGGATATCGGCGTGATCGGCTGGCTGGTCGATGGCGCGGCCATCGTCAACCAGGTGGCGCTGTGCCGGACCTCTTACGGCCCCTATGCCCGGGCGATGGTCAAAATCTGCAAAGAAGAGAGCTTTCACCAGCGTCAGGGATTTGAAGCCTGCATGGCGCTGGCGCAGGGCAATGACGCGCAGCGGCAGATGCTGCAGGATGCCATTAACCGCTTCTGGTGGCCGGCGCTGATGATGTTTGGCCCCAACGATGACAACTCGCCGAACAGCGCCCGCAGTATGGCGTGGAAAATCAAACTGCACTCCAACGACGAGCTACGTCAGCGCTTCGTCGATAACACCGTGCCGCAGGTAGAGATCCTCGGTATGACCGTCCCGGACCCGGATTTGCGCTTTGATGAAGCCAGCGGCCACTACCGCTTTGGCGAAATCGACTGGCAGGAATTTAACGAGGTGATTAGCGGCCGTGGGATTTGCAATCACGAACGGCTGGCCGCCAAGCGTAAGGCCTGGGAAGAGGGCGAGTGGGTGCGCGAAGCCGCGTTGGCCCATGCGCAAAAACAGCAGGCCCGCAGCGCGGCATGAGGAGAGAGAACATGAGCAAAGTTTACTGGCCGTTATATGAAGTGTTCGTTCGTAGCAAACAGGGATTATCCCATCGCCACGTTGGCAGTCTGCACGCCGCCGACGATCAAATGGCGCTGGAGAACGCCCGCGATGCCTATACCCGCCGCAGCGAAGGCTGCTCGATTTGGGTGGTGAAGGCCAGCGAAATCGTTGCTTCGCAGCCGGAAGAGCGCGGCGAATTCTTCGACCCGGCGGAAAGCAAAGTCTACCGTCATCCGACTTTCTATACCGTGCCGGACGGCATGGAACATATGTGAGGCGGCGATGAATACCCCTAACCCCGTAGCCACCTACGCCCTGCGTCTTGGCGACAATGGTCTGGTTCTGGCCCAGCGTTTAGGCGCCTGGTGCGGCCATGCGCCCGAGCTGGAGATCGATCTTGCGCTGGCCAACATCGGCCTCGACCTGCTCGGCCAGGCGCGCAACTTTTTAAGCTATGCCGCCGAACTTAACGGCTGCGGCGACGAAGATACGCTGGCCTTTGGCCGCGATGAACGCCAGTTCAGCAACCTGCTGCTGGTGGAGCAGCCCAACGGTAATTTTGCCGACACTATCGCCCGCCAGTTCTTTATCGACGTCTGGCACATCGCCCTGTTCAGCCGTCTGGTGAACAGCCGCGACGCGCAGCTGGCGGCCATTGCCGCTAAAGGGCTGAAAGAGGTGCGTTACCACCAGCGCTTTAGCCGCGGCTGGCTGGAGCGTCTCGGTAACGGCACCGAGGAATCAAATCGCAAAATGCAGCAGGCGGTCGACAATCTGTGGCGCTTCACCGGCGAACTGTTCCTGGCTGATGAAGTGGAGCTCAGCCTGGTTGAGCAGGGCATTGCGGTTGATCCGCGCGAGCTGCAGGCCGAATGGCAAAGCGCGGTACACACGGCGCTGCTCGACGCCGGCTTACAGATTCCGCAGGAAGCGGCTTTCCGCAGCGGCGGCAAACAGGGGCTGCACAGTGAACATCTCGGCCCGCTGCTGGCGGAGATGCAGTATCTGCAGCGTTCGCATCCCGGACTGCAGTGGTAAATGAGGTGACTATGCAACGTCTTGCCGACATCGCTCCCGCAGAGGTTCGCACCATCTGGGGATTATTAAGCGCGATCCCGGATCCGGAAGTGCCGGTACTGACCATCACCGACCTCGGGATGGTGCGCAGCGTCGCGCGCCACGGCGACGGCTGGGTGATTGGCTTTACCCCGACCTATTCGGGCTGTCCGGCGACAGAGCATCTGCTGGGCGAGATCCGCACGGTCATGAGCGAGCATGGCTTTGTGCCGGTACATATCGTCCTGCAGCTGGATCCGCCGTGGACCACCGACTGGATGAGCCAGGATGCTCGCGAGCGCCTGCGCCAGTACGGCATCAGCCCGCCCCAGGGGCACGCCTGCCATGCGGACATGCCCACCGAGGTGAGCTGCCCGCGCTGCGGCAGCATCCATACCTCGCTGATTAGCGAATTCGGTTCCACGGCCTGCAAAGCGCTCTATCGCTGCGACAGCTGCCGCGAACCTTTTGATTACTTTAAATGTATTTGAGGTTGCCATGACGACGTTCCATTCGCTTAAGGTGGCGAGAGTCGAGCCGGAAACCCGCGATGCGGTGACCATCACTTTTGCGATCCCGCAAGCCCTGCAGGCGGAGTACTGCTTTCGTCCGGGCCAGCATCTGACGCTAAAAGCCCGTCTGGGCGGCGAAGAACTGCGCCGCTGTTATTCCATTTGTCGCAGCCGCACGCCCGGCGAAATTAGCGTCGCGGTCAAAGCTATCGACGGCGGGCGCTTTTCGCGCTACGCCCAGCACGATATCCAGCAGGGTATGGAGCTGGACGTGATGGTGCCGCAGGGGCATTTCGGTTATCAACCGCAGGCTGAACGACAGGGTGAATATCTGGCGATTGCCGCCGGTTCCGGGATCACGCCGATGATGGCGATCATTAGCGCGACGCTGGCGACCGAGCCGCAAAGCCGCTTCACGCTGATCTACGGCAACCGCAGCAGCCATAGCATGATGTTCCGCCAGGCGCTGGCCGATTTAAAAGACCGCTATCCGCAGCGCCTGCAGGTGATACACCTGTTTAGCCAGGAATCGATGGACAGCGATCTGTTACAGGGGCGCATTGACGGCGACAAACTGCGCCAGCTCTCCGCGCATTTACTGGATTTCAGCCGTTTCGATGACGCCTTTATCTGCGGGCCGGCGGCGATGATGGATGAGGCGGAAACGACGCTACGCGAACTTGGCATGCCGGAGAAGTCCATTCATCTCGAACGCTTTAATACACCTGGCGGCAATGTGAAGCGCGCCGCCGGCGTGCAGGCGGAAGGGCGCACGGTGACCATCCGCCAGGACGGGCGCGACCGGCTGATCGCCCTCAGCGCTGAAGACGACAGCATTCTGGATGCCGCGTTGCGTCAGGGCGCCGATCTGCCGTTCGCCTGTAAGGGCGGGGTATGCGCCACCTGTAAATGTAAAGTGCTGCGCGGCGAAGTGGCGATGGCCGCCAATTACAGCCTGGAAGCGGATGAGCTGGCGGCGGGTTACGTGCTGAGCTGCCAGTCGTTGCCGACCAGCGGCGATGTGGTGGTCGACTTTGACGCGCGGGGGATGGCATGAGTGACCTGCTGATCCACCGTCATGGCCGGGTGCTACAGCTGACGCTGAACCGCCCGCAGGCCCGCAACGCGCTGAACAATGCCCTCTTAACCCAGATTGCCGAGACGCTGGAGGCGGCGGCAGTCGATGGCAGCGTCAGCGTCTGCGTTATCAGCGGCAATCCGCGGTTCTTTGCCGCCGGGGCTGACCTCAACGAAATGGCTGAAAAAGATCTGCCTGCCACCCTGGATGATATTCGCCCACGGTTGTGGGGGCGAATCGATGCCTTTACTAAACCGCTCATCGCTTCGGTCAACGGCTACACGCTCGGCGCCGGCTGCGAGCTGGCCCTGCTGTGCGACCTGATTGTCGCCGGTGACAACGCCCGTTTTGGCCTGCCGGAAATTACCCTCGGCATTATGCCGGGTGCGGGCGGCACCCAGCGGCTGATCCGCAGCGTAGGTAAGGCGTTGGCCAGCCGGATGGTGCTGAGCGGCGAAAGTATTGACGCCCGCCAGGCCCAGCAGGCCGGGTTGGTCAGCGATATCCATCCGGCGGCGTTAACCGATGAGTACGCCCTGAAACTGGCTGCCACCATCGCCCGCCATTCGCCGCTGGCGCTACGGGCGGCAAAACAGTCGCTGCGCCTGTCGCAGGAAGTCAGCCTGCAGGCCGGTCTGCAACAGGAGCGCCAGCTGTTTAGCCTGCTGAGCGCCACCGAGGACCGCCGCGAAGGCATCGACGCCTTCTTACAAAAACGTACACCGGAATTTAAAGGACGCTAATCGTGGAAGCTTTCATTCTCAGCGCAGTGGAACAGGGCGTCATGACCATTACCCTCAATCGCCCGGACCGCCTCAACAGTTTTAACGACCTGATGCATCACCAACTGGCGGAATGTCTGAAGCAGGCCGAGCGCGATGACGGCATACGTTGCCTCCTGATCACCGGCGCCGGTCGCGGCTTTTGCGCCGGCCAGGATTTGAACGACCGCAATGTCGACCCCAGCGGCCCGCCGCCGGATCTCGGCCTGTCGGTAGAACGCTTTTATAACCCGCTGGTACGCCGTCTGGCGGCGCTGCCGAAGCCGGTCATCTGCGCGGTCAACGGCGTGGCCGCTGGCGCAGGCGCCACCCTGGCGCTGGGCTGCGATATCGTGCTGGCCGCGCGTTCGGCCAAATTTGTGATGGCGTTCAGTAAGCTCGGCCTGGTGCCGGACTGCGGCGGCAGCTGGTTCCTGCCGCGGGTGGCCGGTCGCGCTCGCGCAATGGGGCTGGCGCTGCTGGGCGACAGCCTCAGCGCGGAACAAGCCGCGCAGTGGGGAATGATCTGGCAGCTGGTGGACGATTCAGAACTGGCGGATACCAGTCTGCAGCTGGCGCGCCATCTGGCGGCGCAACCGACGTTTGGTCTTGGGCTGATTAAAAAGGCGCTGCTGGCTTCTGAAACCAACAGTCTCGACGAGCAGCTGGACCTGGAGCGCGATTATCAGCGTCTGGCCGGGCGCAGCGATGATTACCGCGAAGGGGTCAGCGCGTTTCTGGCCAAACGACCACCACAGTTCAGCGGGAAATAGGCCATGACAACATCCTTATCCACGGTGGCAGTGATCGGCAGCGGCACCATGGGCGCTGGTATTGCTGAAGTGGCCGCCGCAGCCGGACATCCGGTGCGTATTTTTGATATTAACCGTAAGGCCGTAGGCCAGGCGATAGAGGGTATCGCCGGGCGTCTGGCGTCGCGCGTTGCGCGGGGCAAACTGGCCCCTGAGCAGGCCGACGCACTGCTGGCGCGCCTGCATCCGGCCCACGATTTAGCCGCGCTTGCCGATGCAGATTTAGTGATCGAAGCGGCCTCTGAACGTCTGGAAGTAAAAACGGCGCTGTTCGCGCAGCTGGCGGAGATCTGCGCGCCGTCAACGTTGTTGACCAGTAATACCTCGTCTATTTCGATTACCGCCATCGCCGCCGGGGTCAAAAACCCGGAGCGGGTGGCCGGGCTGCACTTTTTTAATCCGGCGCCGGTGATGAAGCTGGTCGAGGTGGTGAGTGGCCTTGCGACCTCCACAGAAGTGGTGGAGCAGCTGTGCCAGTGCGTAAGCGGCTGGGGGAAACAGCCGGTACGCTGCCGCTCAACGCCCGGATTCATCGTTAACCGCGTAGCGCGTCCGTTCTACGCCGAGGCCTGGCGCGCGCTGGAAGAGCAGGTTGCCGCCCCTGAGGTTATCGATGCCGCTTTGCGTGACGGCGGCGGTTTTCCGATGGGGCCGCTGGCGTTGACTGACCTGATTGGCCAGGACGTCAACTTCGCCGTGACCTGTTCGGTGTTTAACGCCTTCTGGCAGGACCGCCGTTACTTGCCGTCGCTCCTCCAGCAAGAGCTGGCGCTGGCCGGGCGGCTGGGTAAAAAGAGCGGCCACGGCGTCTATCGCTGGCCCGCGGAGACGCAGCCGGACGCGGCGCTGCCGTCGGTCTCTACTGGCGCTCAATCCATTACGGTTGTAAGTGACAACGTCACTGAATTAGATGAGCTCTTGTTGCTGGAGACCGCAGGCGAGACGGCGCTGGCGCTGAGTGTGAAGCACCACCGCCCGGTGGTGGTGTATGACCTGTGCGCCAGCGATACGGTGGTGCTGGCCGCAGCGGCGACCAACGCGCCAGCGGCCACTGATAAGGCCGTGCATTACTTCCAGCAGCAGGGCAAGAAAGTGCTACGTATCGCCGATTATCCCGGACTACTCGTGTGGCGCACGGTGGCGATGCTAATCAACGAAGCGTTGGATGCGCTGCAAAAAGGGGTCGCCAGCCCGCAGGATATCGATACCGCGATGCGCCTTGGCGTCAACTATCCGCACGGCCCGCTGGCGTGGGGAGAAAGCCTCGGCTGGCGACGGGTGCTGCACCTGCTGGAGAACCTGCAACACCATTATGGCGAGGAGCGCTATCGCCCCTGTTCCCTGTTGCGCCAGAAGGCGCTGATGGAGAAGCACCATGAGCAATGATCCGTGGCGCAACGCGCGCGTGATGTACGAAAAAGATACCTGCGCCAGAAAGATGGGGATTGAACTTATCGAAATGGACGACGGTTTTGCGCAGATGAGCATGACCGTCTCGGCGGACATGCTTAACGGCCATCAAACCTGCCACGGCGGTCAGCTATTTACGCTTGCCGATACCGCTTTCGCTTACGCCTGTAACAGCCAGGGGCTGGCGGCGGTGGCCTCGGCGGCGAGCATTGATTTTCTTCGTCCGGCGTTTGCCGGCGACCGGCTGATCGCCACCGCCAGAGTCAAACAGCAGGGCAAGCTGACCGGCGTCTACGACATCGAAATTGTTAATCAACAGCAAAAGATTGTGGCCCTGTTCCGCGGCAAATCGCACCGTATCGGCGGCACAATCACAGGAGACGTGTAATGCGCGACGCCTTTATTTGTGACGGGATCCGCACGCCGATTGGCCGCTACGGCGGCGCGCTGGCCGGCGTCCGCGCCGACGATCTGGCGGCGATCCCGCTGCGTGAGCTGCTGAGCCGCAATCCCGGGCTCGACCCGGCAGCGATTGATGATGTGATTTTCGGCTGCGCTAACCAGGCCGGTGAAGATAACCGCAACGTGGCGCATATGGCGACGCTATTGGCCGGTTATCCGCATACCGTGCCGGGCACCACGATTAACCGCCTGTGTGGCTCGGGTCTGGATGCGATCGGTTTTGCCGCCAGGGCGATCAAAGCCGGCGAGGCCGATCTGCTGATTGCCGGCGGCGTGGAATCGATGTCGCGCGCGCCGTTCGTGATGGGAAAAGCCAGCGCACCTTATCAGCGTCAGGCGGAACTCTTCGATACCACGATTGGCTGGCGTTTTGTGAACCCGCTCATGGCGCAACACTTCGGAACTGACAGCATGCCGGAAACGGCCGAGAATGTAGCTGAATTGTTAAATATCAGCCGGGCCGACCAGGACGCTTTCGCCTGGCGCAGCCAGCAGCGCACGGCGCAGGCCCAGCGCGATGGCATTCTGGCGCAGGAGATCGTGCCGGTGCAGATCATCGGCAAGAAAGGGGCGGTCAGCGCGGTACGCGATGATGAGCATCCGCGCCCGGAAACCACGCTTGAGCAACTCGCGCTATTAAAAGCGCCGTTCCGGAAAGGCGGAGTCATTACGGCCGGGAATGCATCCGGCGTTAATGATGGCGCAGCGGCGCTGATTATCGCCAGTGAACAGCAGGCCAGCGTACAGGGGCTCACGCCGCGGGCGCGTATCGTGGCGATGGCGACGGCGGGTGTTGAACCGCGCCTGATGGGGCTGGGGCCGGTACCGGCGGTGCGTAAAGTGCTGGAGCGCGCCGGACTCAATATTAACGATATGGATCTGATAGAGCTGAATGAGGCCTTCGCCGCGCAGGCGCTGGGGGTGCTCAGACAACTCGGCGTGCCGGATGATGCGGCGCACGTGAATCCCAACGGCGGCGCCATCGCGTTAGGTCATCCGCTGGGCATGAGCGGCGCGCGACTGGCGCTGAGCGCCAGCCTTGAGCTGCAACGCCGGGGCGGGCGCTATGCGCTGTGTACGATGTGTATTGGCGTGGGTCAGGGCATTGCCATGATCCTCGAGCGAGTGTGAGCTAATTTACCTGCGAGTACCCTACAATGATAACTACTACAAAATTAGATCCGATTGAAACCGCATCGCGTGACGAACTGCAGGCCCTGCAAACCCAGCGCCTGAAATGGACGCTGAAGCATGCGTATGACAATGTGCCGATGTATCGCCGCAAATTCGACGCCGCCGGCGTGCACCCTGACGACTTTCGGGAATTAAACGATCTGCAAAAATTCCCCTGTACCACCAAACAAGATCTGCGCGACAACTATCCCTTCGATACCTTCGCGGTGCCGATGGAGCAGGTGGTGCGCATTCACGCCTCTTCCGGCACCACCGGCAAACCGACGGTGGTGGGCTACACGCAGAACGATATTGATAACTGGGCCAATATCGTCGCCCGTTCGCTGCGCGCCGCCGGCGGCACGGCGAAAGATAAAATTCACGTCGCCTACGGCTACGGCCTGTTTACCGGCGGCCTTGGCGCGCACTACGGCGCGGAGCGTTTAGGCGCGACGGTGATCCCGATGTCCGGCGGGCAGACCGAAAAACAGGCGCAGCTGATCCGCGATTTTCAGCCGGATATGATCATGGTGACGCCGTCCTACTGTCTGAATCTGATTGAAGAGCTGGAACGCCAGATGGGCGGCGATGCCCGCGGCTGTTCATTGCGGGTCGGCGTGTTTGGCGCCGAGCCGTGGACGCTGGCGATGCGCGCGGAAATCGAGCGCCGCCTGGGGATCACCGCCCTGGATATTTACGGTTTGTCGGAAGTCATGGGGCCGGGCGTAGCGATGGAGTGTCTGGAAACCGTTGACGGCCCGACCATCTGGGAAGACCACTTCTTCCCGGAAATCGTCAACCCGGACGACGGTACGCCGCTGGAAGATGGCGAGCATGGCGAACTGCTGTTTACCACCTTGACCAAAGAAGCGCTGCCGGTGATCCGCTATCGTACCCGCGACCTGACGCGCCTGCTGCCGGGCACCGCGCGGACCATGCGCCGCATGGATCGCATCAGTGGACGCAGCGACGATATGCTGATTATCCGCGGAGTTAACGTCTTCCCCTCGCAGCTGGAAGAGGAGATCCTCAAGTTTGAACACCTGGCGCCGCACTATCAGCTGGAGGTGAATCGCCGCGGTCATCTTGATTCGCTGGCGGTGCGCGTTGAGCTGAAAGAGAGCGGGCTGGCGCTGAGCCACGAACAACGCTGCCAGATTTGCCATCAGCTGCGTCACCGCATTAAGTCAATGGTCGGGATCTCTACCGATATTACTATCGTCAACTGCGGCAGCATTCCCCGCTCTGAAGGAAAAGCCTGTCGGGTATTCGACCTGCGTAAAGCGGTGGTTAGCGGTTAAATCTCTCCCCGGCTAAGGTCTGACGCCGTCAGCCGGGGAATTTCCTGTGCTATGATTCATAAAGGAAAAATATAACAACAGAATGAATCAGATGAGTAAACTCGACGCCTTTATTCAACAAGCGGTGACGGCGATGCCGATCAGCGGCACGTCATTAATTGCCTCGCTGTATGGCGACGCCTTATTACAACGCGGTGGGGAAGTGTGGCTGGGCAGCGTCGCGGCGCTGCTGGAAGGATTAGGCTTCGGCGAGCGCTTTGTGCGCACCGCGCTGTTTCGCCTCAATAAAGAAGAGTGGCTTGATGTGGTGCGCATCGGCCGGCGCAGCTTCTATCGCCTGAGCGATAAAGGGCTACGTCTGACCCGGCGCGCGGAACACAAGATCTATCGCGCCAGCGCACCGGAATGGGACGGCACCTGGCTGCTGCTGCTCTCGGAAGGGTTAGAAAAAAATGTGCTTACCGACGTCAAAAAGCAGCTGCTGTGGCAGGGTTTTGGCGCACTGGCGCCCAGCCTGTTAGCCTCGCCGTCGCAAAAGCTGGCGGATGTCCAGTCGCTGCTCCACGAGGCGGGCGTCGCCGAAAACGTCATCTGTTTTGAAGCCCATTCGCCGCTGGCGCTCTCCAGGGCAGCGCTGCGCAGCCGGGTGGAGGAGTGCTGGCACCTCACCGAACAAAACGAGATGTACGAGGCGTTTATCGCCTTGTTCCGACCGTTACTGCCGCTGCTGCGCGACAGCGAACCGTCAGAGCTGACGCCGGCGCGCTGCTTCCACATCCAGCTGCTGCTGATCCATTTCTATCGCCGGGTGGTGCTCAAAGATCCGCTGCTGCCGGAGGAGCTCCTGCCCGCGCACTGGGCCGGGCAGAGCGCCCGTCAGCTGTGTATCAATATTTATCAACGTGTTAGTTCCGGCGCGCTGGCGTTCGTTAGCGAGAAAGGGGAAAGCTCGGTGGGCGAGCTTCCGGCGCCGGGCCCGCTCTATTATCAGCGCTTTGGCGGTTTGCCGGGCGCATAAGGAGGTTGCATGCCGATTTATCAGATTGATGGATTGACGCCGGTGGTGCCGGAGGAGAGCTACGTCCACCCAACCGCGGTATTGATTGGCGACGTGATCCTCGGCAGAGGGGTCTACGTCGGACCCAACGCCAGCCTGCGCGGCGACTTTGGCCGCATCGTGGTAAAAGACGGCGCCAATATTCAGGATAACTGCGTCATGCACGGCTTCCCCGGCCAGGATACGGTGGTGGAAGAGGAGGGCCACATCGGCCACGGCGCTATCCTGCACGGCTGCGTGATTGGCCGCAACGCGCTGGTGGGGATGAGCGCGGTGATTATCGACGGGGCGGTCATTGGCGAAAACAGCATTGTCGGCGCTTCGGCCTTTGTCAAAGCCAACGCCGAAATGCCCGCCAACCATCTGATTATCGGCAGCCCGGCAAAAGCGATTCGCACCCTGAGCGAACAGGAGCTGGCGTGGAAAAAACAGGGTACCCGTGAATACCAGGCGCTGGTGGAGCGCTGCAAGCAGACGCTGCACCAGGTGGAGCCGTTGCGGGAAGTGGAAGAGGGGCGTAAGCGACTGGAATTTGATGACAACCTGCGGCCAAAATCGCCGCGCTAACTTCCCAGGGCAGCCCGGAGAGGCTGAGTGGATTAGTGCTCAGCCAGTTCGCGAAAGAACGCCGGGTTGGCCTGGATAACCGCCAGTACTTTTGCTGCCAGGCCCGTAGGGTTGCGCCGCCTGGACTCCCAGCTTTTGATGGTATCCACGCTGGTACCCAGCGCTTTTGCCATTTCCGCCTGTGAAACATTAAGCTGCGCGCGGATGGCTTTCACATCAGCAACTTCATAGCGCGTCGTCCGGGCTGGGGCCTTATTGCCGTCTTTGATCTCAATAGCTTCTTCCAGAGACGCTTTAAGCTCGTCAAAGTAACCCATTTCAAACCTCATTTTTTAGTCGCCGGGTCAGTTTCCGGAGTTCGTTTTTTTCCGCTGCGCTCAGGCTCTCTTTGGTGTGCTTAGAGTAGGCTAAGACCAGATAGATGATCTCGCAGGTTGCCAGAAAATATATCACCCGCACGCCGCCGCTTTTCCCCTGTGAGCCTGTCGCCATTCTTATTTTCCGTAACCCGCCGGTATCCTGGATAAGATTGCCAAAATCCGGGTTGCCTATGAGTAGCCTCTGCAGTGCCCTCAGCTCTTCATCGCTGGCCAGCTGTTTTATCTGGCGGGTAAATAGCGACGTTTCGATAAATTCAATGGCATGACACACGAAAACACTCCTTGCTAAGGTACCATGTACACCATTGAGTGTACATAGTACGCACTCCTGTTTTTGACCATGACAACGGTTGCCATCAGCGAGCGGGAGTGAGCCAGATTCGCGCGGCGACAGCGATGGTACAGGCTGGATGCTTAAGGCGTTGGATTGATGCGTGAATTTACGAGGCGGCTCGTAAAAGGGAAACGGGCGTGGGGGAAAAAATACTCCCACCGGGCGGTGGGAGTGAAATCTTAGGCTGCAACCACGCTGTCGATGGCCGCTTTCGCGTCAGACTGCGCTTTGGCCGCCACTTCCGGGCCGTAAGCGATACCTTCGGCGAACACGAAGTTCACGTCGGTGATGCCGATGAAGCCGAGGAAGGTGGACAGGTACGGAGTGACCAGGTCGGTCGGGGTATCTTTATGGATACCGCCGCGGCTGGTAACGACGACCGCACGTTTACCGGTCACCAGACCTTCCGGCCCTTTTTCGGTGTAGCGGAAGGTGACGCCGGCGCGAGCCACCAGGTCAAAATAGTTTTTCAGCTGTGTCGGGATGTTGAAGTTGTACATCGGCGCAGCGATAACAATCACATCGTTGCCTTTCAGCTCGGCGATCAGCTCGTCGGAAAGGGCCAGCGCTTCCTGCTGACGCGGAGTCAGCGGCGCGTCGCTCGGACGCAGGGCGCCAACCAGTTCGCCATCCAGAACCGGGATTGGATTAGCGGCCAGGTCACGCACGGTGATCTCGTCGCCCGGGTGTTTTTCCTGCCATTGTTCAACAAAATAGTCGGAAAGCTGACCAGATTGTGAGTACCCTGCCAGAATACTGGATTTCAGAACTAATACTTTGCTCATGGGTGTTTCCTTTTATTAATGTGATTGACGGGTCAATGCCCTGGTGCTTGTTGACACTGTATTCACAATCGCGCCACAGAGATAGCGCAATATATCGAATCCTATGTTCAGATTTTTTGAACAAGGCGCGGATGACACAGATGTGGTACTCTAAGGCAATACTTCAAAAGAGATTTTACCGGCAGAGCTCTGCCCGATAACGCTATGACAGAACAACAAAAAATCACCTTCTCCCAGCTTTATCAACAGCTCGACGGCCTGATGCTGCGCGATAAGACGCGCTTTGCCCGCCGTCTGCACGGTGTGAAGAAGGTTAAAAATCCTGAATCGCAACAGGCCATTCTGCAGGAGATGGCGCAGGAGATAAGCCAGGCAGCCGGTAAAGTCCTGCTGCGCGAAGCGGCGCGCCCGGCGATTACCTATCCGGAAAACCTGCCGGTTAGCCAGAAAAAACAAGAAATTCTCGAGGCGGTGCGTGACCACCAGGTGGTGATCGTCGCCGGGGAGACCGGTTCGGGCAAAACCACCCAGTTGCCTAAAATCTGCATGGAGCTGGGGCGCGGGCTGAAAGGGCTGATCGGTCATACCCAGCCGCGTCGCCTGGCGGCGCGAACCGTCGCCAACCGCATTGCCGAAGAGCTGCAAACGGAGCCGGGCGGCTGTATCGGCTATAAAGTCCGCTTTAGCGATCACGTCAGCGACAACACTATGGTCAAGCTGATGACCGACGGTATCCTGCTGGCCGAGATCCAGCAGGATCGCCTGCTGATGCAGTACGACACCATCATTATCGATGAAGCGCACGAGCGCAGCCTGAACATCGATTTTCTGCTCGGCTATCTGAAAGAGCTGCTGCCGCGTCGCCCGGACCTGAAAATCATCATTACTTCGGCGACCATCGACCCGGAACGCTTCTCAAAGCATTTCAATAATGCGCCCATTATCGAAGTCTCCGGGCGAACTTACCCGGTGGAAGTCCGCTACCGGCCGATAGTGGAAGAGGCGGACGACACCGAGCGCGATCAGTTACAGGCGATTTTTGATGCGGTTGACGAACTGGGGCGCGAAGGGCCCGGCGATATTCTGATCTTTATGAGCGGGGAGCGGGAAATCCGCGATACCGCTGATGCGCTGAATAAGCTGGATCTGCGCCATACCGAAGTGCTGCCGCTGTACGCCCGCCTGTCCAACAGCGAGCAGAACCGCGTCTTCCAGCCGCACAGCGGCCGACGCATCGTGCTGGCGACCAACGTGGCGGAAACTTCGCTGACCGTGCCGGGCATTAAATACGTTATCGATCCCGGTACTGCGCGTATCAGCCGTTACAGCTACCGCACCAAGGTGCAGCGCCTGCCGATCGAGCCGGTTTCCCAGGCGTCCGCCAACCAGCGTAAGGGCCGCTGCGGCCGCGTCTCGGAAGGGATCTGTATTCGTCTTTATTCGGAAGACGATTTCCTGTCGCGCCCGGAGTTTACTGACCCGGAAATTCTGCGTACCAACCTGGCGTCGGTCATCCTGCAGATGACCGCCCTGGGCTTAGGCGATATCGCCGCCTTCCCGTTTGTCGAAGCGCCGGATAAGCGCAATATCCAGGACGGCGTGCGCCTGCTGGAAGAGCTGGGCGCCATCACCACCGATGAGCAGGCCACCGCCTATAAGCTGACGCCGATGGGCCGCCAGCTCAGCCAACTGCCGGTGGATCCCCGTCTGGCGCGCATGGTGCTGGAGGCGCAGAAGCACGGCTGCGTGCGGGAAGCGATGATCATCACCTCCGCGCTGTCGATTCAGGACCCGCGCGAGCGGCCGATGGACAAACAGCAGGCCTCCGATGAGAAGCACCGCCGCTTCCACGATAAAGAGTCCGATTTCCTCGCCTTCGTCAATCTGTGGAACTACCTTGGCGAGCAGCAGAAGGCACTGTCGTCGAATCAGTTCCGCCGCCAGTGCCGGGTCGATTTTCTTAACTATCTGCGCGTGCGCGAGTGGCAGGACATCTACACCCAGTTGCGCCAGGTGGTGAAAGAGCTCGGCCTGCCGATCAACAGCGAGCCGGCGGAATATCGCGAGATCCATACCGCGTTGCTGACCGGTTTGCTGTCGCACATCGGCATGAAGGATGCCGATAAGCAGGAGTTTACCGGCGCGCGCAACGCCCGCTTCTCCATCTTCCCGGGTTCCGGTTTGTTTAAAAAGCCGCCAAAATGGACGATGGTGGCGGAACTGGTGGAAACCAGCCGGCTGTGGGGGCGCATCGCCGCCCGCATTGAGCCGGAGTGGGTTGAGCCGGTCGCGCAGCACCTGATCAAGCGCTCATACAGCGAACCGCACTGGGAGCGGGCGCAGGGCGCGGTGATGGCGACGGAGAAGGTCACCGTCTACGGCCTGCCGATCGTTGGCGCACGCAAGGTCAACTACAGCCAGATCGACCCGGCGCTGTGCCGCGAACTGTTTATCCGCCACGCGCTGGTGGAGGGCGACTGGCAGACGCGGCATGCCTTCTTCCGGGAAAACCTGAAGCTGCGGGCGGAAATCGAAGAGCTGGAGCATAAATCGCGCCGCCGCGACATCCTGGTGGATGACGAGACAATGTTCGAGTTCTACGACCAGCGCATCAGCCACGACGTCATCTCCGCCCGTCATTTTGACGCCTGGTGGAAGCAGGCCAGCCGCGAAACGCCAGACTTGCTCAATTTTGAAAAGAGCATGTTGATTAAAGAGGGGGCGGAGCAGGTCAGCAAGCTGGACTACCCGAACTTCTGGCATCAGGGCAACCTCAAGCTGCGGCTTAGCTATCAGTTTGAACCAGGCGCTGATGCCGACGGGGTGACGGTGCATATTCCGCTGCCGCTGCTCAACCAGGTGGAAGAGGCCGGCTTTGAATGGCAGATCCCCGGCCTGCGTCGCGAGCTGATCATCGCGCTGATAAAATCGCTGCCGAAGCCGGTGCGGCGCAATTTCGTCCCGGCTCCCAACTATGCGGAAGCGTTTCTCGGCCGGGCGACGCCGCTCGAGCTGCCGCTGCTCGATTCGCTGGAGCGCGAGCTGCGTAAGATGACCGGCGTGACCATCGACCGCGAGGCCTGGCAGTGGGATCAGGTGCCCGATCACCTGAAAATCACTTTCCGGGTGGTGGATGATAAAAACAAGAAGCTGCAGGAAGGGCGCTCGCTGCAGGCGTTGAAAGACGCGCTGAAGGGCAAAGTTCAGGAGACGCTGTCGGCGGTGGCCGATGACGGCATCGAGCAGAGCGGGCTGCATATCTGGAGCTTTGGCACGCTGGCGGAAAGTTACGAACAGAAACGCGGCAACTATAAGGTGAAAGCCTGGCCGGCGCTGGTGGATGAGCGCGACAGCGTGGCCATCAAGCTGTTTGATAATCCACAGGAACAGCAGCAGGCCATGTGGCGCGGTCTGCGTCGCCTGCTGCTGCTCAACATCCCGTCGCCGATTAAGTATCTGCACGAGAAACTGCCGAACAAAGCCAAGCTTGGGCTCTACTTTAACCCGTACGGCAAAGTGCTGGATCTGATTGACGACTGCATCTCCTGCGGCGTGGATAAGCTTATCGACGAAGCGGGCGGCCCGGTGTGGACGGAAGCGGGCTTCAGTCAATTGCACGATAAAGTGCGAGCCGAGCTAAACGACACAGTGGTGGAGATCGCCAAACAGGTCGAGCAGATCCTCACCGCGGTGTTCAATATCAACAAACGGCTGAAGGGCCGCGTGGATATGACCATGGCGCTCGGGCTGTCGGATATCAAAGCGCAGATGGCAGGCCTGGTCTATCGCGGCTTTGTCACCGGCAACGGCTTCCGCCGTCTTGGCGATACGCTGCGCTATCTGCAGGCGATTGAAAAGCGTCTGGAGAAGATGGCTATCGACCCGCACCGCGATCGCGCGCAGATGCTGAAGGTGGAGAGCGTGCAGCAGGCGTGGCAGCAGTGGCTGAATAAGCTGCCGCCGAACCGCCGTGAGGACGACGATGTCCGGGAGATCCGCTGGATGATCGAGGAGCTACGGGTGAGCTTCTTCGCCCAGCAGCTGGGCACCCCGTATCCTATCTCGGACAAGCGTGTGCTGCAGGCGATGGAGCAGATTACGCCGTAGTAACATCCTTCCTCAGGCCCGGCGGCACCGTGTTGCCGGGTCTGCTGAAGGGAGACAGTTCCCCGCCGCCGCGAATAAGCCTGCCCTGGCGGTCAATTCCCCGTACCTGACGTTACCCGCAGGGTTTCTCTCGGTCATAGAATTAATGGAATCTGAAAATCGGGAAGGTGGCTTGGGTAACCTGCTTTGTTCGCGTATTTTTAGCCTTTCGCAAAGAGTCAAACAGGACACGGAGTGTTGATGACTAACTCGATATATAAAAAATATTTATTATTCATTAAAGTGACATGTTGTGTGGTAATGATTTTAGGGATAACAGGATGCAGCACGCTTTGTCTTAAGGAATATATCCGAGGTCAGGAATCACAAGTTAACGTATATGCGAATGATAGCCTCGTCGGGATCACATTGAGCCAGGATGGGAAAGCAAACAGCACAGTAGCATTTATTGGTGAACGCTTTGATTACCCGCTACAGCGCGGCGGGGAAAAAATTACGAAGATTTATCTATTGAAAGAAAATTATTTGCCTGAGCTAAAGATTACCGATCTGAAGAGTTTTATGATGGGGAAAACACGTAGCGAATTTTCAGGTAATATCCGGTTTCGCTATGGGCAGCGAATAATAGATGAAACGACGCGCGATGTTCTCGCGAAAAATGGCTTCGAATGCTATGGCTATGGGGTGAATACCGGGCCTTGTTATCTGCCTGTTAACGCGTTGCAGGGTACGATCCAGAAGAAAGGCAAAATCCCGGACAACCGCGCTATTCGCTATTTTGAACAGCCCTACCCGGTGACCTTCTATAAAAAGAATGGCCTGTCAGCGGCGCGCGTCCTTTATCCGGTGGCCGTTGTTGTTGATATTGTCACATCGCCTTTTCAACTGCTCGCGCTTGCCATCTATGACTGGCGATAATAATTCAGATGAACAGCCGCATACGCCGTGTAATACGATGTCACTGCGGCGGTGGCAAGACATCCTGTGATTTGTCATCGCCCCCGTCCGCGACGTTATTTACCACCTTTTAATACGAGATGATATGTATAAACCGCTAATGCTACTCCCCGCCATTGTTCTTGTCGCGGCATGTAAACCGTTTTCTGACTCTTCGCCCTGCGATGAAGCACAGCGTGCCATTAATGATGCCAATTTTTTTATTCTCACTTATCTTTCTCCTTTGAACGGCGATGTGCAAAGCGTGCAAATTGACGGTAAGCAAAATAACGACGCAGGCACGCTGCGTTTTTCCCAGTGCCGTCGGCTGGTAAGTTATGAGAGAGCAAAAACCTTTAATACCGCGAATGACTCAACGATAGTCAGAGATAATGTCCGCTGGCATAATGATAAAGGATGGGTACGGGAATATATCAGGCAGACCCGAAATGTGAACGGGAATATCAGAAAAATGGTCATGCGCGAGCAGTTC